>JAIEDQ010000022.1 GCA_029067895.1 Oscillospiraceae bacterium
AATAACTGATACTGTCCGCTGAAACGCAGATTTACCGTTCCCGTTTCGCCGTGACGGTTTTTCGCCACAATACATTCCGCAAGCGTGGGATCGGGAGTATCCTTATTATAGTAAGCGTCGCGGTACAGAAACATAACGATATCCGCGTCCTGCTCGATAGAACCTGACTCTCTCAGATCGGACAGAAGCGGACGCTTGTCCGTTCTGGACTCCACCGCACGGGAAAGCTGCGACAGCGTTATAATGGGAACATCAAGCTCCTTTGCCATAAGCTTCAGCTGACGTGTTATTTCGGAAATTTCATTCACACGGTTTTCGATACGCCTGCTCGAATTCATAAGCTGCAAATAGTCGATAATGACAAGTCCCGGTCTTTTCAGACGGCGCAGCTTTGCTTTCATCTGGGGGACGGTTATGCCCGCGGTGTCGTCAAGATAGATGTTCATTCCCGAAAGTCTTTCCGCACCTTGTGCAAGCTTCGTCCATTGGTCGCCCGAAATGTTGCCTTTCATCAGATAGTCAAGCTCCACAATGCTCTCCGAGGAAAGCATACGGGTAACGTTCTGCTCCTTGGACATCTCCAGCGAAAATATGACCGCTTCGGAGTCCTTGTTGTGGCGCGCAAAATTCGCCGCAAGATTAAGCGCGAAAACGGATTTGCCCATAGCGGGACGTGCGGCTACTATTATTAAGTCAGACCTGTTCAGACCTGTGATAACATGGTCGAGATCGGCAAAGCCCGACTTTGCACCAATGTAAAGCTCCTTGTCGGGACCCGATTTTCTTCCCAGCTCGTCGTAGGCTTCAAGCACCACCTCGTCGATCTTTACCAGACCGTCCGTGGACTTGCCCTTGCGTATATCGTAGATCTTCTGCTCCGCAAAGTCAATAAGCTGCTGCGCGCTTTCCTGTCCCGCAGAGGCGGCTTCGATTATCTCCTTTGCGGAGGTTATCAGACTGCGGGTGTAGTATTTTTCCTCTACGATCTTGCAGTAGCTCTCGATATTTTTTGTGGTGGGAACGCCCTCCATAATTGCGGCAAGATATTCCTTTCCCGCCGTGGAGCTTTCAAAAATACCGTCCTTGACCGCCTCGTTGATAACGGTGATAATGTCCGCGTTTACGCCGAGGGAAAAAAGACGTATTATAATGGCAAAAAGATCGCGGTGCTTTGAAACATAGAAGCTTTCGGGCTTTATGTAATTCATTGCCACCGAAAGGGATTCGGGGTCGAGAAGAAGCGCGCCCAGAACGGTTTGTTCCGCTTCAAGGTTGTAGGGCAGCTCTACCGAGCTTATATCAAAATCCATATTTTCTGCTCCCGTTTGATTTGTAATTGGTAAAGCTTTTTATTTTAAAGAATCGCTGAATTCTTTCAGTTCCTTTTTCTTGTCGGCTGAAAGAGCGTTGTATTCGGTGTTGGTTATGGCTCCCTCCAGCGTATAGAGATGTACTAAGCATACGTTTGGGTAGGCTTTTTTCAGTCTTTCAAAAGCCTGCTTCGAGCCTGTATAGATAAGCTCCTCGGCGCAGTCTATCCCTACGGAGGTAAGCTTTCGGGACATTTCTTTGCCTATATTCATCATTGAGGTCAATTCTGCCATAATGTTTCCCCTTTAAAATTATTCCTCGGTGACCTCAACGGTGATCTTCTCGGAGATACCCGCAAGGAATTTTATCTCCGCGGAATAAGTGCCGAACGCCTTTATCTCGGAATCGAGAGAGACTTTCTTTTTGTCCACCTTAACGCCGAACTGCTCCGCAATAAGCTCCGCAACGGTTGCAGCCGTAACAGCTCCGAAAAGCTTTCCGCCCTGTCCCGCCTTTGCCTTGCAGATAACCTTTTTGCCCTTTATCTTTGCGGCAGCAGCTTCCGCTTCCTGCTTTGCAACGTCAGCCTTGTGCTGCTCGGAGGATTTCTTGCCTGCCAGATCGGACATATTCTTTGCGGTAGCTTCCACCGCCAGACCCTTTCCCAGCAGGAAATTTCTTGCGTAGCCGTCCGAGACCTCTTTTACGTCTCCCTTTTTGGCAGTGCCCTTAACGTCCTGTAAAAAAATAACTTTCATAATTATTACTCCTTTGTTTTTATTATTAAATTTTTTAGTGCTTCCGCTATTTCGGATAAATGTGCGATATCCCACGGTTCAACAAAAAACGAGCATATGCCGTCACATTCCGACAATGTAAATTTAATTTCCTTGTATGAACACCTATGATGCCATATGCCAAACCAATCAAAACCTTCTCGGTCGCAGGTAAACAAATCGCTTTTCTCCATTAAATCAAACAAGAAAGATTTTTCCATATCGAAAAGATGTCCCTGCCAATATTTTTCGGGGATATATTTTTTAAAGTTGAAGCTTAATTCAAAGCCGTTTTCTATTCCCGCATTTGAATTTATATATTTTATTTCTACCATAACACCTCTCCGCTAAATTTTTATTGTGCTTGAAATTCTATATTGGCGGGCGGATATGGAATTCGTCCCTACGAAATATTCGCAATATGCTCATCGATCGCGCCCACAAGCTTCGCCTTTGCCTCATGGACGGTAATCCCGCTGAACTGAGCCGCCGCCATAGTCTGGTGACCGCCTCCGCCCAGCTTCTCCATGATTATCTGTACGTTCATAGCTCCCAGCGAACGGGCTGAAATATTTATTCCTCCGTCGGGAGTGTTGAAGATAACAAAGCTTGCGTCCACTCCCGATATGCTGAGCATTTCGTCCGCAGCCTGCGCGGAGCTTACCCTCGCGTCGGGAGACCCGCTGTCGTCAGTCGCAATGGCGCACCTGTTATAGACCTCCGCACCGGAAACAAGCTGAGAGCGGCGCTTGATGCATTCAAAATCATTGTCGAACAGACCCTTTACCGCAACCATGTCCGCGCCGAACTTTCTCAGGAAAGCCGCCGCTTCAAATGTACGAACGCCCGTTCGCATTACAAAATCCTTGGTATCCAGCATGATACCCGCAAGCATGGCGTCCGCGTAATAGCTGGAGAGCTTGTCTATTCCCGTGAAATACTGGATAAGCTCCGCAACCATCTCGCTTGCCGAGGAAGCGTAAGGCTCGTGATGGAAAATAACCGCGTTGTCAATGTAATTCACCGTCTGGCGGTGATGGTCTATAACTGCGATATGCTTTGCCCTTTCGTAAAGCTCCGGGCTTTCGATAAGGTCTTTGTTGTGGGTATCGACGATTATCAGAAGCGAGTTGTCGTTCATCTTTCCGAGAGCCTCCGCAGGGGAAATAAATATCGGCAACTCGTCGGTGAGGTTTTCGTTAAGACGATTTATTATAGGCTTTGCGGGACATCTTTCCGCGTCCACAGCCATATAGGCTTCTATGGACGGATTGAGCCGCCGCACCGCGCCGCACATACCCGCTCCCGAACCCACGCTGTCAAGGTCGCCGTAGCGGTGTCCCATAACGATAACGTTTGAAGAGGAATTGATAAGCTCCGCCAGAGCCGTTGCAACAAATCTGGTCTTGACCTTGGTATTCTTTTCGATGCCCTTTGTAACGCCTCCGAAAAATTCGTAGCCGCTCTCGGTCTTTATCGCGACTTGGTCGCCGCCTCTGCCCTGAGCCATTTCAAGGGACTGCTTAGCGTCCTGCTCCGACTCGGAGATATTCGCAGCTCCCGAGCCCACGCCTATTGAAAGCGTAACGGGGGATTTTTCCGATACGGGAATTTTTCTTACGTCCTCGAGAATTTTGAACTTGTCCTCGTACATTTTTTTAAGGTCGCGTTCTTCCGTGACGGCAATGAACTTGTCGTTGGAAAGCTTTCTCAGCAGGCTGTTGTGCCCGTCAAAATAATTTTCCAGAAGCTTGTCCGCCTGTATCATGATGTGAGCCTTTTCGCTGTCCTTTTCGCCCGAAAGCAGCTCCTCGTAATTGTCCACCGAGATAAGGATTACCGACGGACGGATATCGTTGAAGCGTCCCTCCAGAGTGATGTAGTCGCTGATGTCGTCGAAATACAAAAGGGTAAGGTCGGAGAGAATCTCCGAGTCGGAATCCCGCTTTTCGGTTGTCACCGCGGAAATTCTGAAATGTCCCGTTTCATAGCTTACGGTAACGTTCTTGTTTTCAAAGGTCTTATCCAAATCGATATTGATTATCTTTGTAATGTGCAGACCGAAAGCGTCCCCGCCGTAGACCTGCTCGGTAAAGGCGATATTGTACCATACTATAATGCCCTCCCCGTCGATTATCACCGCGGGGGCGGGAAACTTATAGAGGGAGTCTCTTTCGGTAAGATTGAGCTGGGACTCCATTTCGGTCACGAACTTGTGCAGGTTTTTCTGTGACGCGGAAAAAAGCGTCAGATACGCCAGAGCCGTCAGCGACGTTATCGCCAGCAGCGTCCAGAAGCGGACCTCGTCCGTGTTGTACAGTGAAAATGCGCACGCCAGCGATACCACCACCAGCAGCATCGAGACCATTTTAAAAGCCGTCCAGCGTTTTCCTTTCATAGCGGTTTGTCCTTTCGGGTGAAAAATTTAATACGTCCTGTTAAAGTTTACAGTAATTACAATAGAGTATAAAATTTGCAGAGGACGGTTTTTCCGTCACCTTGCTGTTTTTATTTTATCCAATTCGGGAAACCCGAATCAGAACAGTACCGTCCCTGCTGTATTCATATTTCCATAATGATTGGAAGTATCATAGGTCTGCGCTTGGTTTTCATATAAATGTAGTCGCTTAGCTCGTCCCTCATGCGGGATTTAATAGTGTTCCAGTCGCGCATATCTCCGTCCAGACAGTCCTGAAGCGTTTTCATCATCAGCTTGCGGGCAGCGTCGATAAGCTCCTCCGACTCCCTGACGTAGACAAATCCGCGGGAAACGATGTCGGGTCCCGCAAGGATAGCCCCGCTTTCCGACTCGATAGTGGCAACTGCAATGATAAGACCGTCCTCGGAAAGATGCTTTCTGTCACGAAGCACGATAGAGCCAACGTCGCCAACGCCCAGACCGTCCACAAAGACGCGTCCCGCGGGGACTTGTCCCGTTATCTTCATGTCCGCGCCGTTTGTCTCGATAACGTTTCCTATGCTTCCTATTATAACGCTGTCCTCTTCAAAGCCAAGACTGTAGGCAAGTCCCGCGTGCTTTTTAAGGTGCTTGTACTCGCCGTGTACGGGGATAAAATATCTGGGCTTTGTCAGGGAAAGCATAAGCTTCAGCTCCTCCTGACAGGCGTGTCCCGATACATGAACGTCGTACATAGACTCGTAAATGACCTCCGCACCCGCACGCATAAGCTCGTTGACAACCTTTGTAACAAGCTTTTCGTTTCCGGGGATAGGCGTTGCGCTGATGATGATAAAGTCCATGGGAGTTATCGTTACCGTGCGGTGCTCGTTCATAGCCATTCTTGACAGCGCGGACATAGGCTCGCCCTGACTTCCCGTGGTTATAAGAACTATCTTTTCGGGCGGGAAGCGGTTCATAGCGTCGATATCTATTATAAGTCCCTCAGGCATTTTAAGGTAACCAAGCTCCATAGCGGTGCTTATAACGTTGAGCATACTCCTGCCGAAAACGGCTATCTTTCTGCCCGTCTTGACCGCGCAGTTCACGATCTGCTGTATCCTGTGGATATTGGAGGAGAATGTAGCGATAATTATACGCTTTCCGTCGGCGGTGTCAAAAAGACGCTCAAAGCTGTTTCCCACCGTTCTTTCGGTAGCGGTGTGACCACGCCTTTCCGCGTTGGTGGAGTCGGACATAAGCGCAAGCACGCCTCTGTTGCCAAGCTCGCCGAAGCGGGCAAGGTCTATAATTTCGCTTTCGATAGGAGTGTAGTCAACCTTGAAGTCTCCAGTGTGGACAACAACTCCCGCAGGAGTATGGATAGCCAAAGCAACCGCGTCGGGGATAGAATGGTTAACTCGGATAAATTCCACCGCCATGCAGCCCATTTTAACGGTCTGGCGCGGGGTAACAACGTTAAGCTGCGCGGAAGAAAGAATACCGTGCTCGCGGAGCTTTCCCTCGATAAGACCGATAGTAAGCCTTGTTGCGTAAACGGGAACATTCACCTTTTTGAGCAGGTAGGCAAGTCCGCCGATATGATCCTCGTGACCGTGAGTGATGACGATGCCGCGTATCTTGTCCGCGTTCTGCTCAACGTAGGAGAAGTCGGGGAGAACAAGGTCTACGCCCGGCATATCGCTGTCGGGAAAAGCCAGACCGCAGTCCACGATAAACATATCGTTGGAGCATTCAAAAACGGTCATATTCTTGCCGATCTCGTTAAGTCCGCCAAGAGGAATAATTTTCAGCGGTGTGCGCTTTACGGCTCTGTGATTTGTGGTGTGCAGAGGCAGACCCGTGGCGGGGTGTATCTCGGCAGGGGGAGCGGAGGTCGCGGGACGTCCCGTCTGTTTTCTTTCCGCGGCTTTGCGGTTATCCTGACGTGCGGGTCGGGGCTGTTCCTGCTGTTCCTGATTACGTGACTGACGTGTTTTCTTAGCGGAGGCGGCAGAAGCTTTTTTGGAGAAAATGCCTTCCGATTTTTTTGCAGCGGGTCTTCCTGCGGGATTTTTCTGTTTTCCCTGATTTTTGGGAGCGATCTTTTCGCCGTAAGCATTCAGTTCAATTTCGTTTGTATCGTTTTTTGCCAAAGTAATACCAATCCTTTCGATAAAAATATGTACGATTCATAATGACGCGGGAGTCGGTTTTCGCAAAACACCGTCGGGAAGCCGCGCAGGGTAAGCAGAGACATTTTGGTAAAAAGCCCTTCTGCGGTAACATAGCATGGGTTTCAGGGTTAAAAATCCTAATCCGAACATAATAAATCAAATTATATTATACTACATAATTTCACATTTGTCAATGACAAACAATAAAAATTGTTAAAAAATGGATATTAAAGAAATTTATGTACCGAATGCCGCGGGCGGCAAAATCTTTGACCGTTCGGAAATTAGGACGGTCAAAGACTCTGTCCCGCGGACTTTTTACATTGCTTGTTTTTACGTCCTGTCGCTAATCTCCAGCTGTTTCAGCTTGTCCTGATAAAAGTCGCATAGCTCAGAGGCGGCTTCCATCGAAAAGCTTTCCACCTTCATCATTACCCCCTTTTCCGTTTTTACGGGACGTATCATCACCCGTCCCCGCTTGTCGTTCACCACTATCCCGTCTCCCGAAGCCTGCTCCTCGGCGCATATCTGCCTGAGAAGCCTTACAGGGTGCTTGCCCACCGCAACAAACCTTGTGGCAAGAGCCATTTCGGGAAGCTCTCTCAGCGCCTCCGCAAGAGTTATTCCCCTGCTTTCAAGCACCCTGAGCGTGGTCAGCATAAGCGCCGCGCCGTCTCGGGTGAACGGAGTTTCCGCCGCAAGCTTCCTTGCCTCACGGTCGTTTGTATCCGACGGGCAGCCGCTGTACCTCAGCACCTCTCTGTCATACTTTTCCGCAAGCCTGTCCGCTGCGCGTGGAAAATCATATGGCAGAGCTATGTCCCGTCCGCGGGAAAAACGATCCGCGCAGCATATCAGGATAAGCTTTTCCTCGAAAACATAGCCCGTCTCCTCGGTGTAGGCGGAAAGCCCGTTTCCGTCGCCGCCGATATGGAAAACTATCGGTTCGCCGTTTTTGTCGCTTATCCTTTTCACTATGTCCTCGCACATATCCGTCACTGCACTGCCCGACGTGTTAAGCACCGCTTTTATTCCGTTCAGCGAGCGGGGAGCTTCCTCTTCAAGCATATTTTTGTAAAGACCGAGTATCGCCGCCGTGTCATGGAGACGTCCGAAATGCATAAAGCCCGCCCTGCGGTATTCGCCGCGGTTCAGACCGCCCTCCACTATCTTTTCCTCGCTTCGGGAGAGCGGCAGACCGTCCCCCGAGCAAAGGCTTATCTTAGCCGTCACCCCCGCGTCCGCGCGGCAGCCTGCGGAAAGACGGGAACGCGCCGTGCAGTACGCAAGTGCGGGAGCAGTGCAGCTTCCGAAAAGCCATGCCTCCGCGCCTGCGGCGGTGACTCCCGAAGCTATGGCAAGGGCAAGACTTTTTGATGCGGGATTGTCCTTCCAGCCTATGCCTATCTTTCCGCCCAGCGAAGCAAGAGAGCTTCCCAGTACCGCCGCCGTCTGGGGAGTTATCACTCCGCCCGTTTCGCCGCAGATGCCGTCCTCCCCTATTTTTGCGGGGGCAAGAAAACCGTACTTTATGTCCTGCTCGGCGCAGGCGTAGCTGTCAAGATGTCTGCCGTTCCATATCTTTACGCCGCACTTTACCACAGCCTGCTCCGCAATGACCGCGCTGTCCCCCACGGCTGCACCCTCGTATACCGCCGCTCCTGTCAGCAGACGCGCTCCAGTGCCTATGACGGCGTTGTTTACGGTGGCGCGCTCCCCGATATAAGCGCCGTCCATAATTATCGCGCCGTTAAGCTTTGCGCCGCGGCAGACGGTCACGTTTTCGCCGATGACCGTTCCCCTGCCTATTTCCGCCTGAGGAGCTATGTCTGCCGATCTCGAAATATAAGCGGGAGGGGTAAGCTTCAGGTTGGAGCGGTCGGCTGCTTTCAGGACGATATTTTTCTTTGCCGCATCCGTTTCGGGCATGGGAACAAATCCGCCGAGAACCGCATTTGAAGCGGTAAAAAGGTCGTCTGGGGTATTAATGTCAATAAAGACCCCCTCTGCCGTAAAGTTCATCACATTCCCGCCCCCGCGTATCAGCGCGGGAATATAGTCGGTGAGCAGATCTTCGTATTCTCCCGCCCTTGCCGCGGCAGATCCGCTGAGTATGAAAATTCCCGCGGCGGCAAGCTCGGAAACGCAGCTTTCCCTTGCGGGGTCGGGGATAATGTCCTCGACCCTGCCGTCCTTTACGGAGACAAGGGTGCAGCCCGACGGCTTTTCGGTTGGAAATGTTACAACGGTAACGTCGGGAGAATTTTTTCTGTGGAAATCCAAAGCAGCGGAAAGATCTGTGTCAAAGAGCAGGTCGCCGTACAGCACGGCAATGTCCTCATCATCGGAAAGCTCGGAAGCCTCCGCTGCCCTTGCGATCGGACGGCAGGTGCCCTCGGGGGAGGAGGATATTATATAGTCCGTCTGCGGGGACAGATCTTCCCTAAGCGGAATATCAAGATGATCGGTGATAATGTTGGAAAGACGGTCGGCGGCAATGAATACCTGTTTGAAGCCGTACCGTCCGAGAGCGCTTAAAGTGAAGTCTGTAACGGGCGTGCCGCAGACGGGCAGCATGGCTTTGGGCTTTGTGCAGGTAAGGGGACGGAGCCTGAGACCGTCCCCGCCCGCAAGGATAACGGCGCGGTTGATCATAGCAAAACCTCCTGTGAAAATTATTTGCATAATTGTTTATTGGTATTATTAACCGCAGGACAGGTTTTTAAACATAAAAAGAGCCGTTCGGGAAGCTTCCTCCGAACGGCTGATACGGATCAATACGGGACTCTTTCGGCATATCCGCATCTGACTATAGGCAATGATATGCTTAAGACCGTGCAAACTTCATTATCACACCTTGAGCATTTTATAGCATAGCTTCTGCTTCCCGAAACAGCGTCGGCATTATCTTCGGTATTGATCGTTACAATGTTTCTGCATACAGTTCCCCTTGGGGTAATATTTTTACAAATAACGGTATCCCTCATTTGCCGCTCCTCCTTTTTGTATATTTCGGGAAAACTTTGCGCCCGCCCGATATTCGGATTATAGCGCAAAAAATTTCTGCCGCGCAGTTATTTTCACAACTTGTTCCAAAAAAGACATAACAAAAAGCCGTACCCGCAGAATACCGCGGATACGACTGAAAATATTATTGCAGAAAATGACAGCGAGATCTAATTCCTGAAATTCGGCGGATCCAATTCCATGATAAATTTTGTCAGGCTGTCCGCCAGAAAAATATATTTGATATGCTCAGCCGCTACATCGTCATCGTCGTAATACTCGATAAAGATACGCTCCGTATCACGCTCCATTACGACATAGTCTCCCCAGTAATTCCCGCCGACGCCGATAGTAATGTACTTGCTTATGTCAATAACGTCCACAGCACTTTTCGGGTCGCAGAAGCAAAAAAGATTGTCGTTAAGCGTGGAGCCAAATCCGATAGTGTTACTGTAAGGATTATTTTTATGAAATCCATTGACATCAACATGGCAGATTGAGTAATACGCCTTTAAAATGTTCGGCATTTCATACCCGTAAATCTTTTTGAAGAATGAAAAATCCAGCTTTTCCTCACGCGGAAAAAACCAATTGCACTGCCGAACCTCGTTTTCGTATCTCGGGTCGCATTCCGAAAGGCAGAGATTAATATATCTGGGTGTTGCTTTGACCTTGCTAAAATATTTTGAAAGAGCAAGCTGCATTTTAAACTCGGAAAAATCAAATATCGGCATAATTTTCATCTCCCCGACCGTCCGCATTTTCAGCTGTTTTTTGTTATCTTAGTACCCTCTCTCGTCTCGGTAACGGTGTAGCCCAGCGCGGCGATCTTGTCTCTTATCTCGTCGGCGAGAGCAAAATTCTTGTCCTTGCGGGCGGCTTTTCTCTGCTCCGCAAGAGCCTTTACCTCGTCGGGGATATCGTCGTCCGCTTCGCCGCTTCCCTCGGACGCGGCTTTTTTGGCAGCCTCAATAAGTCCCAGAGAAAGAACCTCGTCAAACTCGTTTATAAGCCGAAGCTTTACCGCGTTTGAGGTATCCGCTTTCAGCACGTCGTAAACGGCTGTAACCGCAAGAGCGGTGTTAAGGTCGTTGTCCAGAGCGTCGGTGAAACGCTTTTTCAGGGACGAGTACGCTTCCTCGTTTTGGTCTCCCGAACCGTCAAGAACGGAAGCTATCTTCGCGGTAAGCTTTTTGTAAGCCGCCGCCGCGTTGTCAAGATTTTCGTAGCTGAAAACCAGCGACTTGCGGTAGTGGGACTGCAAACAGAAAAATCTGTATACAAGCGGGTCGTAACCCTTTTCCTCCAGCAGTGAGACCGTCAGGAATTCGCCCTTGGACTTGCTCATTTTGCCGCTGTCGGTATTAAGGTGGTGTACGTGGAACCAGTAATTGCACCACTCATGTCCTAAATAGGCTTCGCTTTGGGCGATCTCGTTGGTGTGGTGGGGAAAAGCGTTGTCGATGCCTCCGCAGTGCAGATCCAGATATTCGCCTAAATTTTTCATGCTTATGCAGGAGCATTCGATATGCCAGCCGGGATAACCTACGCCCCACGGACTGTCCCATTTAAGCTCCTGATCGTCAAATTTGGATTTGGTGAACCACAGTACGAAGTCGGCTTTGTTCCGTTTGTTGCCGTCCTCCTCAACGCCCTCGCGGACGCCCACCGCCAAGTCCTCCTCGGTGAAGTCGTTGAATACATAGTACTTGTCAAGCTTTGAGGTGTCGAAGTAGATGTTCCCGCCCGCCTCGTAGGCGAAGCCCTTTTCGATCAGCGAAGATATCACGCGGATGAACTCGTCAATGCAGGAGGTGGCAGGCTCTACAACGTCGGGAGTTTTGATGTTCAGCTTTTTGCAGTCCTGGAAAAAAGCTTTTGTGTAGAAGTCCGCTATCTCCATAACGGACTTGTGTTCCCGCTTTGCGCCTTTCAGCATTTTGTCGTCGCCCGTGTCGCCGTCGCTGGAAAGGTGTCCCACGTCGGTGATGTTCATGACGCGCTTAACGTCATAGCCCGAAAAGCGCAGGTATTTTTCCAGAACGTCCTCCATGATGTAGCTGCGCAGATTGCCTATGTGAGCGTAGTGGTATACCGTGGGACCGCAGGTGTACATTGATACCTTTCCCTCGAAGCGTGGGATAAAATCGTCCTTTGAGCGGGTAAGTGAGTTGTAGAGCTTCATACCGTTTTCTCCTTTTAAAGTTGTTGTTTTTACATTTTTGTATTGTTGGGTGCGTTATTCTTTATTCAGCTTCTTCCCAAGCTCCGAAATTTCAAGCCTGTTAAGCTGCTTTTCAAGCTTTTCTATTCTCATCAGATGAGCGCAAAGCTCCTGCGCAACGGGGTCGGGAACGTGTATCTGATCAAGCTCTCCGCACACGTCAACCTTTTTTCCTCCCCGTCTGACTATCCTTGCGGGGACGCCCACCGCCGTACAATTTGGCGGAACTTCCTCCAGCACCACAGCGTTTGCGGCGATCTTGGAATTGTCCCCAACCTTAAAGGGACCCAGCACTCTCGCACCTGCGCCTACCATAACGTTGTTTCCCAGCGTAGGGTGACGCTTGCCCTTGTCCTTGCCGGTACCGCCTAAGGTAACGCCCTGATATACCAGACAGTTGTCGCCTATCTCGGTGGTCTCGCCTATTACCACTCCCGAGCCGTGGTCAATGAAAAATCCCTTGCCTATCTTTGCTCCGGGGTGTATCTCGATACCTGTCAGCAGCCTTGCAAACTGGGAAATGCACCTTGCTACAGTGTAAAGCTTGCGGACGTAAAACCAGTGAGCCACTCTGTACATCAGCACCGCGTGCAGACCCGAATAGGTCAGCAGTATCTCCGCTGTGCTGCGGGCGGCAGGGTCGCGTTTTTTTACGGATTCTATGTCGGACTTTATATGCTCCAGAAATGTCTCTTTCATTCGGAAAAAATCTCCTTTCAAAAATATGAAACGAAAAGCCGCCTCCGCGGGACGTTGTCCCATGAAGGCGGCATAAACCGCGGTTCCACTTCAAGTTTCGCTTAGGGTCCTTTAACGGGGACAAGCCGCGGGTCTATACGCAAAACGCCTTTAGATGACGTCTCTTCCCGACCCGAGCCGGCAGCCGCACTTCGCAAACGCTCCGCCGCGCCGTTCCACCAAACCGGCGCTCTCTGTAGGCTTCCGCATAAGCTACTCTGACTGATATGCCTTTATAGTATTAACATGATTTATTATACCACACCGCAAAGAAAATTGCAACAATTTTTTCGGGATTGCTTGTGTCTGAACAATCAGTATGTTGTCTCGGTGATTTCGAGGTCGGCAATGAAATCATAGAACGCCGCGCTCTGCTCCTCCCAGTTTGCCTCGGAGGTATCGAACATTATTGCGTAGGCGTCCTGATTGGAGTAGAAGTAGTAGGCGATACCCTTGTATCTGCCCCGCTCGCTTTTTTCCTCCTGACCGTCCGCCCCGCTGACAAATTCGTACTGAATGACCTCATAGTCGTACTTAATTGTATCGAAGCCCATATAGGTGATATTTTCGGGTTCACTGTAGTTTGTGTCGCAGGCAGCGGTAATGTTTGCTATCTTTGTAATGGCGCACGCCTGATCCGCCCAGATCGCCAGATCCTGAAGATCCTCCTTGTAATTATATGCACGGATAACGATCTTTGACTTTCCGTTGGCGAAAAGCTTTCCCTGAAGATCCTTTTCGTAGCCGCTGAGCACATAGCCTCCGGGGAATGAACCCTCGGGGGACTTTGGATTTATCTTGTCTATGGCGTATTCGTCTCCCTCGGCTATGGGACGGGTCGCAGTGATCGCGTCCTCGTCCTCAAGCAGACCGTCTCCTATTTCAGTGACGGCAGCGTTTCCGTCCGATGTATCCGAAGCGTCAGCCGAGACCTGAGAGGAGGTCTCCCCAACCTCCTCGGCATTGGGATTGCACCCTGTCATCATTGCCGCCGCGGCAAAAGCGCATATGATTGCGGCAAGTCTCCGTATTTCTTTTCTTTTCATTTTGCATACATCCTTTCTCTTTCCTTTTTATTTTAAGGGCAGCCGTATTTTCCGAGCCGCCATACCTGTTGTTCATTATGCTTGGATACCGTCCGGTCACTCGCCGGAGGAGTCCTCCGAACCGTCGATGTCGATAAGCTTGTACCGTTCCTCAAGGTGATGTTCCGCAAGGGAAAGCGTCATGGTACAAAACCGCGCGGGGTGGATGGCAAACTTTGAACCGTTCATTACTATGTGCCTGTCCAGACCTACCGAGCCGAGGGTTATGCTGCACAAATAGCCGTCCGCAAGCTCCTGACGGGTAAATTCCGCGCCGTATTTTTCGCACAGCACATTGCAGAGGTAATTGAAATACAGCTTGCTTCCCCGTTTATCCCTTTCAAATTTTGAGGGGACGTTTTCCTTTCCGGAGCGGTTTATGCTCTTTACGGTAATGGTTATCCTCTCCGAGCCTGAGCTTTTATCGGTCTTGCAGTTGAAAACAAGCTCGTCGGGATAAAGCCTTCCGCAGCAGCATTCAAGAGCCATGTCCGATATTATTGTCTCAAAAACGCTGCGGTTCATTCGTGTGTAAACGCCTTTTTCCGTGGTATAGGAAACGCGCACCGTTCTTCCGAGAGCGCGCTTTGCGTCGGAAACAGCCTGAGCTATCTCGTCGGCAACGCATATCGTAACGTCGTCGCAGCTTGGGTCGAGAACGTAGTAAAGCTGTTCGGGATTGATGACCTCCCGCAGGATAAGCATAAGACCTTTATTGATAGTATTGAGCTGACTTGCCACCTCTCCGCAGCCTGCGCCGAAAACCGCGGCGGCAGCGTCTATCTCGTCGGCGGAGACAGCTATCATGCCTACCGATTCGCGTATCCTCGCGCAGAGATAGGTCATATACGCCCTTATGTGGGGCGAAGCAAGCAGGGTTTTCAGTTCGTCGCTTCCGATATGTTCTATGATGTAGAACAGCGAGGAGGTCTCGGCGTCCTTTGCTTTCAGGACGTTAAGGCGGTGTATCGTCTCGTCCTCGGTATAGAAAACCGCACCCGAAGAGGGGACGCCGTTTTCAAACAAGCGGGACGCATTGTCGTCCGAAAGAGGACCCCGACATGATTCCGCAACGGGATTTCTCCATAGAATATTCAGCTTTTCATCGGCAATCGCCGCAGGAACTCCCGCTGTGCCGTAAATTTGTTTAAGCGTGGTAAAAAAGTCTGCCGTCATAGTTGATTTTCCTTTCACTTTCGCTAATGATGCCGCATTTTATGCCATTAGCTATTATATCACAAATTATTGCATTTGGCGATAGCTTTTTATAAAAAAACATAATTTTTTTCCTTTTTCAACACATTTTTCACAATGTCGGCACTGGCTTGTCCGCACAGCAGCGCTGTTATGGGTTTGTAATTTTTTTCCGAAACTGTAATCAAGCTGTAATTGTGCCGCCGTTGAATCGTAATCTTTATTGTGTTAAAATTTTATTATGAGGAAAATCCGCCCGTATGAAAAAAGGAGAAACTGCCTGTGAGAATAAAAATATCCGCTTTGATATCGGCTGCGGCAATGCTTGTGACGACAGTCCCGCTGACCTCCTGCGGGGTAAGCGTCCACGGGGACTATTACGAGACCTACCGTGAGACGGAGGGCATTACCGAAAGTCTTACCGAGCCCGAACCCGAGCCGCAGAAATTTTACTTTACTCGGGACGCAGATCTTGCAGTATTTCTCCCCATACTGAAAAGGGAGAAGCGCGACGCCGAGCTTGAGGACAGGCTCAGACCCTACATGGAGAAAATAGTTCTTGCGGAGACCCTGCGGGGTTATACCCATTCGAGCAATTATTACGGAAGTGAAATTTTTGACTTCGGCGATCTCGGCGAGCATTCCTTTGATTCCCACAGTATCTATACTCGGACAAAAATACGCAGCGACTTCGGCACAAGCAAGGAACAGCTTCTGAACTTTTTCGGCACGGTCTATACCGATAACTACATAAACAGCATATGCGAAGATACGTCGCTGGAGGAAGAGCTTTTCGGAAGCAATCCGTATAGTACATATACGGACGAAGACCCGCTTTTCACCGAGCGTGAGGACGGCGTGTACCGTCTTGTTGTAATGGGTGCAAAGGGTATGAACGGCTATGACTATAACGATTTTGATGTGCGCTTTTTCGACGGGAAAACCGCCGAAGTGGGCGTTCCTTACAGTCACGATTACGGCTGGGGATACGCGATATTTTTCCTCAGACACGACGAGGGGCGGGGCTGGCGGCTTGATTCGCGGGGAAAGGAATATATTGTGATAGGTCATTCGCCGCCTCAGATGGATACGTATGTGGGACACACTGTCCGTTTTGAAATAGCCAAGCTTGACATGGCGGCGGGTTATACTCCGAGGGTGGAGTTTGTTTTCGAGTATTTTAACGAAACCGCGTGGGACGACTTTATAGAGCAGGACGGCGTAAAATATTACCGTGTTAAAAATAATTTTCCCATAGAGGATATGAGGGATATTTTTTCCGCGCGCATAAGCGAATACAAATGGGAATGGAGCGACGAAGCGGAGGATTTTGTCAGGACGGACGAGCCGCTTTTGCAGCCCTGCATAGACAAGTACATAAACGAAGTGTACGCCGAATTTGACGGTGTGCTGTACCGCCGTGAGGACGCTCCCGTGTACGAGATAGACCACCCCGACTACAACGGCAGGGAGATGGTCTCGGCAAAGGTGAGCACGCCCGCACTTGGGGAAGACGAGATCATGTCGGTGTACATATGCGGCGGCGGAGAAATTGCGATGTTTCTCTCGGACGGAACGCTTGTTACCGATATCCCTCTGAAAGAAGCGGAATAAAATACGAAAGGACATTATCATGGAAATCATTCTTCCCGATCCCGAAACGGGGAAAAGATACAATGCTCAGAGCGCTTACCTGAAAAAACGCTTCGGCAAAAAAACCGTGAAGATCAGTCTTAACGGCGGCTTTACCTGTCCGAACAGGGACGGCACAAAGGGTACGGGCGGCTGCTCCTACTGCTCCGCAAAGGGCAGCGGCGACTTTGGCGGAGACCCTGCCGAAAGCATTTCAAAGCAGTTTGAGGACGTCCGCGGACGCCTTGAAAAAAAGTGGGGCAGCGACCTGCTTTACATACCATATTTTCAGGCGAACACAGGCACATACGCGCCGCTTAAACGTCTGAAAATTCTTTACGAGGAGGCGTTGGCTCAGGAAAATGTTGTGGGACTTGCTGTCTCTACCCGTCCCGACTGTATATCGACAGAGACCGCCGACTATCTGGGCAGGCTTTCCGAGCGCACCTACCTGACCGTAGAGCTTGGCTTGCAGACCGTACACGACAGAACTGCCGCACGTCTGAACCGCTGCCATACCTACCGCGATTTTCTGTACGGCTACAGACTGCTGCAAAGCAGAGGCGTGAACGTCTGCGTACATATTATAAACGGACTTCCGGGGGAGACCCCCCGCATGATGCTTGAGACCGCTCAGGCTCTGGGAAAGCTGGATATCCACGGGATAAAGATACATCTGCTCCATATTATCCGCGGCACGGCTCTGGCGGAGCAGTACGAACGGGGAGAATTTTCCGTCCTCGAACCCGAGGAGTACGTGGAGACAGTCTGCGACCAGCTTGAAGTCCTGCCGCCCTCAGTGATAATAGAGCGTCTTACGGGGGACGGCGACAAAAGCACCCTTGTCGCTCCCATGAAAAGCACGAACAAAAAAGCGATACTGAACGGCATCGACAAGGAGCTTCGCCGCCGAGGCTCGGTTCAGGGGTGCAAAGGCTGAGCCTTTATCCATGCCGCCGCCTGTAGCAATGGCGGCATAATTTTGTTTCCGAGACGAGAAATAGTTTTAACATAAGTATTGCACGAAGGGAAAGCCGCCGTTCCAAGCAAGGAAAAATTGCCGCCGCAAGCCAAAATAAACAAAATTTTCCTCCCACAAATGCGGAATATGTCTTAAACGTCAGAAAAAATATAAGGATTTGGGCAAAAAGGCTATTGCATTTTTTGAATATCTGTGTTAGAATAGATGTGTGTAGAAATGCAGATGCGAAAACACTCAGGAACGGAGGGACGGATTTTATGAAAACCGTTTTGATTACCGGCGCGTCGGGGCTTATGGGCAGCGAGCTTGCTCTGGCTTTGCTCGAAAAAGGCTTTAACGTTGTCGGAGTTGACAATACACCGGGAGCGGGTACCGATAACCCGAACTATACTTTTGTACAGGCTGCCGTAGACAATAAGGACGCTGTTATAAGGGCTATGAACGAAAATAACATAGACGCTCTGGTCCATCTGGCTTGTACGGTAGATAACGATCTGCCGAACGTTATTACTTCCGCTCACGAAAAGCAGTCGGCGGCTGTTGACAAATATCTCTACAAGTCGGCGATAGCGGCGGGCGCTTCGGACGTGATACTTGTAAGCACCCATCAGGTCTATGCTTCGCAGAAATCCCGCGAGCCTATACGCGAGACCGCCGATGAAAAGCCTACTACAGCTTACGGCAAAATGAAGTACGAAAGCGAAAAGGCTATGGCAAAGGAGATAAAAAAGGCAAGCTCCGCCAAGGGAGTTATCGCCAGAGTGTGTCCTATCTATACCAAGGACTACGCTCCCAATCTTCACGCAAGGATATTTGACCCCAAGGACTCCTGCTCCTACATATACGGCTACGGGGACTACGGCTTCTCGTTCTGCTGCCTGTTCAATCTGGTGGACTTTATCATAGGTATCCTTACAGTATCGGGCGGCATCAACTATCAGGGCGTTTATAACGTCTGCGACTCAAAGCCCATTCTTGCTAAGGAGATAGTAGAATTTGAAAGACAGTACCACAAGCTGGGCGCGGTTATCCAGAGGAACTACGGCTCGGACGCGGTAAAATCCGCTCTGGCGTTCGGTTCAAAGAACGCGAAGATAGATTACCGCTACAACGATCTGAGTACGGTGTGCAGCAATATTTCCTACGACAACACCAAGGCGCAGAGGATTTCCACATTCCGCTGGAAGCTTTCCAATACAAAGTGACTGAAAAAATTTGTCGGAGACCAAAAAGGTCTCCGACTTTTGTATTTTATGGGGAACGGAGAAGATCACAGTCCGGGAAGATTAAAAAGCCTGCCGAGGAAAATGACCTCCACCCCGTCCGAGGTGCGGGAAAGACTGAACACCTCCATAGGCGCGGCGTGGAGGATATTGTAGGAATTGACATAGACGGTGATATATCCCGCCGCAAAAACGATAAGCAGCGCCGCCGCGGTAACGGCAAGCAGAAGTCTGCGGCGGCGTGCGGCGGCTTTGCTCATTCTTATTCTGAATACAAAGGGACTATTCATTTTTTACACTTCCCGCGGATAATAATAAGCTATGCGCTATGTAAGCTCCGAAAGACATTTCGCAAGGGATTTTCCCACAAGCTCGCCGCTGTATTCGGCTTGATCTATGCTGTTTGCGTGTCCGCCCATTTCAATAAGTATGGAGCCTGTGGTCAGGTCCTGATTGTATTTGCGGTAGTCGAACAGTACGGGTCTGGTGAGTCCCGGGTGGTCGCTTTCCATCTGCCGCTGGAGCATACAGGCGAAGCGCAGGTTTTTCATGCAGTCGGGCATATTCATCGTGCCGTCGTCGCAGCCGCAGATTATCATTACCTGAGCGGCATTTTTGCCGTCAATTTCCGCAACGGGAGCAATTCTTTCTCCGCTTTCCCGCTCTATGGCGTCGCGGTGGACGTCTAAAACCACCTTTATGGAGGGGTACTCTTCAAGATATTTCTGCACAGTCTCACGGCTCAGGTCGTAGCTTCCGTTATAGGACGGGTAGTCGTGCAGGGTGGTGTCGTGGATAACGCCTATTCCCGCGGCTTCAAGCTGTTCGGCAATTTTGTCCCCAACGGCAGCCATGTTCATTGACCTGTCGGTGGTGCGGGAGTTGAAGCTTGCGTCGTAGAAATCCCTTTCGTAAGGCTCGTAGCTTTCCGTTGCGTGGGTGTGCATTATCAATACTTGGGGGAGCAGGTCGTTATTTTTTTCAACGGTAAAATCGGGCAGCAGACGGCTTTCCTCCAGAACGCGCTTATTGGAAACGCTGGTGACGTTTCTCACCTGTCCCGCAATGTCAAGGTCAACATAGGTCTCACCTTTCATATATCCGTAGGTCATGGAGGTGATAGTTCCGTCGTGATTTTCAAGGCTTTCGGGGTAAGGCTTGGGACCCGCGTCGGGCTTCTCGTCGGGGACAAATCTTTCCTCGTCGGAGCTGTTGGGAATTTCAAGCTCTCCCCATGAGAGCATTTCGCTGTCGTCCACGGTGAAAAGTGCGGAGCGGCTTTCCTTGGGAAGTCCGGTGGCAGGCTTGTCCGCGGAAATGTTTTCATCGGGGAGTTGCTCGGACTGTTCCGCGGAATGCTCGGACGCAGGGAAAACGTCCCCTACCGAAAGCATCGCGGAGGCTTTCGCCGCCGTAAACGCCGCATAGGACGCCGAGGACGCTCCGCCTAAAACAGGCAGGGCGAACAGGAGTACTCCCGCCGCCGCGGAAGCGAATACGGCAAGCCCTGCAAAAGCAGGTCTGCGGTTTTGGTTTCTTCTGCCGACGTTTCGGCAGCTTTGGGAAAGCATAGATACTCCTCCTTTCGGCTATTGTTTCTATATAGTATGCCGGCAGAGGGGTAAAATATTCCTGCGCACGGCAATAAGGTCGGACAATTTGTAAGTCAGTTCAGCGCGCTGTCTAACGAACCTTTAGGCTGCGATATTGACAAAAATCCCGCCGTATGTTAAAATTAAACTCTACAGAGACATTTCTCCCACACTTTTAAATGAAAAGAGCAGATAAAATGTATAAGTACGAAACTCATATGCACACTCGTGAAGCAAGCGCCTGCGCCTGGTCAACCGGTGCGGAAATGGCTGAAAAATACAAAGCCGAGGGTTACACGGGAATAATCGTTACCGACCACTTTTTCAACGGAAACTCCGCAATACCGCGGGATCTGCCGTGGAAAGAACGGATAGAGCTTTACTGCAAGGGATACGAGAATGCGAAAGCCCGTGGAGACGAGATAGATCTGGACGTGTTTTTCGGCTTTGAGTACGGGGA
This sequence comes from Oscillospiraceae bacterium, assembly GCA_029067895.1. Taxonomy (GTDB): domain Bacteria; phylum Bacillota; class Clostridia; order Oscillospirales; family Ruminococcaceae; genus RGIG8773. The sequence goes on from JAIEDQ010000022.1 coordinate 20,799, forward strand.
CGGCGGTTCGGATTTCCTTGTGTACGGTCTTGACAAGCAGTGGCTTATCAAAAACGACCATATCCTTGATATTGGTCTTACGGACTTTCTGGAATATGCCCGCTCCTGCGGCGGCTTTGTAGTCCACGCGCACCCGTTCAGGGAATACGAATATATACGCTCCACCGTTCACGCTCCCCGCTTTGTGGACGCGGTGGAGGGCGTAAACGCCTCACACTGCAAAGCGGGTCACTGTGAGTTCAACGACAGGGCAAAGCTTTTCGCGGAGTGGTACGGACTTCCCATAACAGGCGGCTCGGACGCCCACAACACGGCGGACAAATGGTACGGCGGCGGAGTTCTGTCCGAAACGAAATTCTCCTCCGTCATGGATTACGCAAGGGCTGTGGCGGAAAGAAAGGTCGTCTGCATAGACCCCTGCGAAAATAAATAAATAAAACAAAAACCGTCAGGGAAAAACTTTTCCCGACGGTTTTTAAATTTTTTGTTTGGGACGACCTTTTACTCGTCCTCTAAGCGGCAGTCTCCCTCAACAACAAAATCCACCTGTCCCGCGCTTACATTAGCCGCCGCGCAGATAACGCTGATTTTATCGCCGACACGGTATACCGACTTGCCCTCCTTTGTAAAGGCAAACCGTCCGTCATAATCGTAAGGACCGTTTTTCAGCGTGTCCATACGGACAAGTCCCTCAACGGTGTTGGGAAGCTCCACAAAAAATCCGAACTCCTGCACCGAGGATATCATTCCCTCAAAGCGTTCGCCGATATGTGCGGACATATATTCCGCCGTGTAGCAGTCGTCGCAGGCGCGTTCAATACGCATTGCAACAAGCTCCCTCTCCGAGGACTGGTGAGCCGCCTCGTTGGCAAAAGCTGCATAACGCTTCCGTATACGGTCGGGAGTCTCCTTGTTGTAGCACAGGTCTGTAAGAATACGGTGTATCGCCAAGTCGGGATAACGCCTGATAGGAGAAGTAAAGTGAGCGTAATCGTCAAGCACCAGTCCGAAGTGTCCAAGGGGTTCGTCGCTGTACTTCGCCTTTGCCATAGACCGCAGCACCATGCTGTTCACCACAGGAGCAAGGGGGGAGTCCTTTGTCTTTTCAAGTATCTCCGCCAAGTGCTTCGGCTTCACGCTTGTAAAGTGGGGAACGGCAATTCCCATGACAGAAACAGTCTCCACAAGCTCGCCTATCTTTTCGGGGGAGGGGTCTTCATGGACGCGGTAGACAAACGGAATGTTCGCTTCCTTTGCAAGTCTTGCCGCCGCAGTGTTCGCCATGAGCATAAACTCCTCAATGATAAGCTCGCTTCGTCCCCGCTCCCGCTTTTTGACGTCCACGCACACGTCGTTTTCGTCTATTATCAGCTTGCTTTCCGAGGTCTCAATCTGGGGAGCGCCGCGGCGCAGCTTGTTCGCGGTCAATATTGACGCAAGCTCGTCCATAAGCAGAATGCTCCTTGTCAGACCGCCGTACTTTTCCGCAAGATCTACCGAAACTCCCTCGCCGCTTTTTATGCCGTCAAGCAGGGTGTTTATCTCGCTGTACACGCCCTTTACACGGGAGCGGATTATGGTCTTGCTGAATTTGTAGTCGGTGAGATTTCCCTCAAAGTCCAGCTTCATAAGGCAGGAAAACGCAAGCCTGTCCTCCTGCGGGTTAAGGGAGCATATGCCGTTTGAAAGCTCCTTCGGCAGCATGGGCACAACCTTGTTGGCGTAGTAAATGGACGTGCCGCGGAGCATAGCGTCGTTGTCAAGCTCCGAACCCGCCTTTACGTAAAAGGATACGTCCGCAATGTGTACTCCAAGCTTCCAGCCGTTTTCGTCACGGGAAACCGATATCGCGTCGTCGATATCCTTTGTGTCCGCGCCGTCTATGGTGAAGATCACCTCGTCCCGCAGGTCGAGACGCTTATAAAGCTCGTCCAGAGGGATACCCTTGCGCTCCGCGGTCTTAGCCTCGTCAAGCACCTGGGAGGGGAAGTCCGTTTCGATACCGTTTGTATAGAGCAAAGCGTCCGCACTGCTTTTGGCTTTTCCGCTGTCGCCGAAAATAGCCTTGATGCGCACCCTGTGCTCGGAATGCTTTTCGCCGCGGCGGGAGATCTCCGCCAGCACCTTGTCGCCAACTCTTACGGGAATGTCTATCGCCGAAACTATCATAAGGTCTCTCGAAAGTGTATCGGGACGTATGCAGACGGTGTTGCCCTCCTTTTCCACCGTACCCGAAAACTCGGTGAAGCCGATCTCGGCAATGGAGACGACTTCGCCCTCTGGAAGCTCTCCCCGCGGCGGCAGAAGTCTTGCCATGACGATATCGCCGGGCATTGCGCCCTTGAGGAATTTTCCCGGAACGAATACCTCCGAGCCGTCCTCACGCTCGATAAAGCCGAACGTCCTGTTTAGTCTCGACACAGTCGCGCGGAAAAGTCCCGCATCGGAGCAAAACTTTATGCCGCTTTTGTCCTCGGTGATCGTGCCGTCCCGCTTAAGCTCCGCTATCGCCGCAGCAAAAGCGGCAGCGTTCTGCCGTCTGCCCTTGCAGGAGGCGTAAAGCTTTTTGTAGGGAACGCCTCTGCCGCCCTTTGACATCTGCGACAGCAAAGCCTTTATTCTGTTTTTGTAAATATCCTTTTGTTCAGCCATATCCACAGTCTCCTTTCACGAAAGGCTGAGCCTTTTTTCTTGCCGCCGTCTATAGTGAGCAGCCGTAATGTTTTCCCGAGACGACAGGCAGCTTTAGAACAAGGATTGCACGAAATGAGCCGCCGTTTTTCCTGCTAAAGAAAAAGTCCCGCGCTTTACGCAGCGCAGGACATGACGGCATAAAAACTCAGCTTGCGCTGACTCTGCTTATTATCGCAGGGATAATGTTGACCGCAACGGTCACAACGAAAAACACGATAGCCAGAAGCTTTGTAAGCCTTGCGAGAGCCTGCTCGCGGGAGCTGCTGACGTCGCCCTTGCCGAAAAAGTTATCGCTCTGACCGGACAGAGCCGCGCTCATATCCTGCTGCTTCTGCTCCTGCATCATAGTAAGGATTATAATAAGCACGCTGCATATAAGCATAATAATTCCGCCGATTATCTGTATAGCGCCGAATGCCATTTGCTGTACCTCCTTTAAAAGTATAGGTTATCCTTAACAGTATAGCACATTATTTTACGGATTGCAAGGGGTTATAAAAAATTTTACAACTTTTGTTAAAATTTTTATTTGGCGGGGAATCCCCGCTTAATTGTGATCTGACTTACGAAATCAATAATCTTCCCGTCTCTCCGCAAAGTACATTCCAATGTTTTTGAGTTCGTCGGGCAAATCGTAAACAGTTTTCCCATTTACGGTTATTTTGTTGCATTCGCCGGGAAATTCATAGCTGAAAGTATCCCAAGCCGTAACGAGGCTTTCACAGCGGGAAATATTATGCGAATTGAAAATATCTGTATAATTTTCGATATTATTCGCAAGCAGCGATATCACGTTATATTTGTCCCGCATTATCTCCGTCGCCTGACCGTGCACGCCGAACCCGAAACTGCTCATACCGTCGTTGATAAGCAGATATCCGTACTGCGAGAGAATTTCAAGAGCCTGTTCCGCGTTCAGCCCGTCAATATAGTAAACGTCAATATGACGGGGGTCTGTGTCGTTTTTCCGAAGCTTTTCCTCGTCACGCTGATTGGTGGGAAACTCCAGAAAAAAGAACATAGGCTTGTCGTGCATAAGGATATAATCCCGAATAACCGCTTCTATTTTGTCGGCATTTACGTTTGCAATAATTTTATTTTCAAGAATTTCGTACTGCTCCGAAAGCATATCGGCTTTTGGAGCAGTGCAGCCCTCTGTCATTTTCAGCAATGGTGGTCACTCCAGTCTTATTTTTTCGGATTATAAATTCCTGCCTGTGATCTCTGCGTCTAAAATTATATCTCTTATCCTTGCGCCGTCGATCTCATAGTCGAGCAGCGCGTCAATTGACGGCAGCAATATGTCTATTCCCTCAAAGCCGTTTTCTTTTGGTGAGTAAAGGTTGATATTATCAACTTCAAGACGCGTAATGCCGTATAATTTACCGCGGTATATGAACTCTACTTCGCAGCCATAAATTACGCTTTCTTTGAATTCGTTAATGGTTTCAAATTTGTTTGAATCGTTATTGTATATTTTTGACATAGCTTTATTTACCTCCTGTTACAGAGTTCTGTCAAGAACAACAATTTCGTTCAGGCATTCGCGAAGCTTTTTTTCGCCGAGTGAATAATTCAAAATATCCTCCTCATCTGATGATATAAGCTCGTCGCCCGGTTCGGGTTCGCCTTTTCGGAAACATGAACCTATATAGTATTTATTGTCCATTGTTTTGCCGATACCGTATTCATGCCCATTGTATTCAAAATTTATCTCCGCTCCGCAGGATATGCAGAATTTCAGTTCGGAAAGAGATTCAAAGCTTCTGTTATAATTCATATTTGCCTCCGTTTTCAAATAAAGGTAATTTTTAAATTCGGGAATAACCCCATCTTCGTATGGTATTTTCACAAAGTTCGGATGATTGTTTTCCCAAGTAATTTTATGATCATGCGGGTCAGTATGTTGGTTCGGTTGGTTATGGTCGGTAAAATGCCGTTCTTTTTCAGCGTATCCGTCTTCACCAATTTTGGTTAAAACCCTATATCCGTTATGGATAGACTCTTTTATTTCTCCAGGTTTTCCAACAAGTCGTTCATCATCTTTATTTTTGGGTCTCCATTTACCACCGTAAGCGCTTCCTCCGCCTTTCATTACAAATCCTGTTTTTGTAATGACCGGTTTGTTCAAACAGCTTGTATACCCGATTATATGCTTAATCCCGCTGTCTTTAACTATATCGTCGTTCATGTGTTTCCATGAACTCAAATCATAGTCAACATAGGTAATATTACCGGTCATTTCTTTAAACGGTTCACTGTAGCAAATAATATGTTCCGGCTCTATCTGCCTGAGCATTTCCTGATATCCGCGCATGAACAGGTCTTTCTGCTCGGCATGATTATTATGCGCATGGAACATATACGTTGATACTGCAACAGCCGAACCTTTCGAAACTCCCGCAAAGCAAAAATCAAAGCTTTCTTCAGTACCCCAATTAATTGTGGGAACAACACGCAGACCTTTTGATTTCAGATATGCTCCGCACCAACGGTTGCGAAAGGTATTGTACAGCTGCACAGCAACAGGCATTTCAATATACATACTGAAATCCGGCGTCATCACTCCGAGATACTTGCTTAAATCTTCAACAAAAGGTTCGGGATTTTTCCACAAAGATTCAAACAAGTAATCGTACAAAAAGAAATGAACCATACGGTTAGCATGTGCGCCGTCGTCTTTTTTAACCTGATCGAACCTTAAAAGCCTTAAATCTTGCAGTTCGTAGTTAACAAACTGCGATTTAGGGATAATCGGAATACCAAATTTGTCTGCATGAGCAGAAAATTGGTTTCGCAAAAACAACGGATCGGTGCGATAATTAAAATTTTCCAGTGTCATAATTTCAACCTCCTAAGTTATTTAAAAATTATCCTTACATAAATAACTTAAAAAGAGGTAAAAGTTGCACGTTTACGTGCAACTTTTAAGAAAATTATTTTTAAGATTGTAGAGTTAAATAAAAACATCAACAAAGAGAGGTGAAAAATCAAACAAAATAAACAATAAATTATTCCTCTTTAGCAGTAACGGCAATACCCAGCACATCGAGGCTATCCTTGTCAACAGGGGACGGGCAAGCCGACATAAGCTCGGAAGCGTTCTGCACCTTGGGGAACGCGGTAACGTCCCGCAGGCTGTCCGCGCCGCACATTATCATTGCAAGGCGGTCGAGACCGATTCCCATGCCGCCGTGGGGAGCAGCGCCGTACTTGTAGGCTTCAACCAAAAATCCGAATTTTGCCTCGATCTCCTCGTCGGTGAGACCTAAAGCTTTAAACATCTTCTGCTGTAATTCATAGTCGTTGATACGGATAGAACCGCTTGAAAGCTCCGTGCCGTTGAGCACAAGGTCATACGCCTTTGCAAAAACCTTTTCGGGAGCGGTGTCAAGATACTGCAAGCACTCGTCCATAGGCATTGTAAAGGGGTGGTGCATTGCGTCCCAATGGTTTGTTTCCTCGTTGTACTCAAAGAACGGGAACTCGGTTATCCACAGGAAATTGAATTTTTCCGCGGGAATAATGTCAAGCTGCTTTGCGACTTTAAGACGGAGCGCACCTAAGGTCGGCAAGGTCACGCTGTTCTTGTCCGCAACGACTAATACAACGTCTCCCTTTTCCGCGCCAACAGCGGAGAGAATTTTTTCAAGCTCACCCTCGCCCATGAATTTTGCAAAGGAGCAGCTTGGAACGTCCTCAACCCAGCGGACATATGCAAGTCCCTTTGCGCCGATTCCGCGGACGTATTCGGTCAGCTTGTCTATCTCTTTTCTTGTAAGAGTACCCGCCGCATTTTTCGCGGTAATTACACGTACCGAGCCGCCTGCTTCAATTGCGGAGGTAAACACTCCAAAGCCGCAACCCTTGACAATTTCCGAAATATCAGTGATTTCCATTCCGAAGCGAGTATCGGGCTTGTCCGAGCCAAAGCGGTTCATTGCCTCGGTATAGGTAAGTCTCGGCAGGGGTGTGGGGATTTCAACATTAAGCACGTCATTGAAAAGTCTCTTGATAAATCCCTCGCCCATTTCCATAATGTCTTCAACATCAACAAAGGACATTTCCAAATCTATTTGAGTAAATTCGGGCTGTCTGTCCGCACGAAGATCCTCGTCACGGAAGCACCTTGCAAGCTGAATATAGCGGTCAAAGCCCGACACCATAAGAAGCTGCTTATAAATCTGCGGAGACTGGGGAAGCGCATAAAACTTACCCTGATGAACTCTTGACGGAACGAGATAGTCTCTTGCTCCCTCAGGGGTGGATTTTATCATCATCGGCGTTTCAATTTCGATAAAGCCGTTCTCATAGAAATAATCACGTGCGGTCTTTGCAATTTTGCTCCGCATAATGATGTTGTCCTGCAAGGGCTTGCGGCGCAGGTCGAGGTAGCGGTATTTCAGACGCAATTCCTCGTTGGTGTTGGTGTTGTCAACAATTTCAAAGGGAGGCGTCTGCGCCTTTGCAAGAATACGCAGGTCGTCCACAAAAATCTCAACGTGACCAGTGGGTATTTTGTCGTTGACGCTCTCGCGGGGACGCACCTCGCCCTTAGCCATAACAACGTACTCCGAGTGGCAGGAGGAAGCTTTCTCGAAAACCTCCTTGTCGGTAGTCTCGTTGAAAGTAAGCTGTACAACGCCCGTCCTGTCGCGGAGGACGATAAAAATAATTCCTCCCTTGTCGCGGACGGTGTCAACATATCCGCCTACGGTGACGGTCTCTCCCGCGGTGAGCACCTCTCCGCAGTAATGTGTTCTTTTTAATCCTTTCATGGTATCCATTTTTAAAACTTCCTTTCATAAGATTAAGATATTGTAAAATCAAATTGTACCGGTGTTCCATAAAGAAATATAAATGTTGTCACCGATTACTTTTTCTGTTTCGTTTCCGTAAGGCGACCTGTTTACGCCGTCCTTATAATAATAACAGGTTATACAATAAGGGTGGTTCATATCATGATTATAATTAACAGTGAGTTCTCCGTAACCGTTTTTTCCCGCATAGGCAGTTCCGAAATATTTGAAAACAATATCGCGCATTTCCTGCATATCGCCCTCACGCTCAATTTCAAACATGGTATTGTTCTCATCAAGCAGGGAGAGCTGATATTCGGAAAATTCTTCATATGTCTCCCTGTTTTCAAGAACATATTTATAGACGGTGTTAAATTCTTCAAGAGCTTCTTTATGTGATTTTTCAAGGCTATCTTTCACAGCAAAATAAATCAGGATATGATATGCGGCAAACCCAACAACTGCAAGTATGATTGCAGTCCAAACAATTACACCTACCGTTTTTATTATTTTTTCCTGTTTGTCCATTTTATGTCCCTCCAATAATACTGGGGACTATGCTAATGACTCTCCGCCGTTAAACATCTCCGCAACAAAAATATTGGAAAAATTGTCGATAAACTTATCGTCCAGAGCAACGTCAACCTGTTCACCGCTTGACATATTTTTCAGCTTGACAGTACCGCTTTCAAGCTCGTTGTCTCCGAGGACGATAACAAACGCCGCACCAATTTTGTTTGCGTATTTCATCTGCGGCTTGATACCGCGGTTCATTGTGTCGAACTCGGCACGGTAGCCCTCGTCACGGAGCTGCTTTGCCATAACAATCGCTTTCTCCCTCGCCTTGTCGCCCATTGCCGCAATATAGATGTCGCACTTTTTTGCGGGGACAAACTCCGCGCCCTTGTTCTCCATTGTCATGATAAGCCGCTCCAGACCCATTGCAAAGCCAAGCGCAGGAGTGGGATTTCCCCCAAGCTGCTCAATAAGACCGTCATAACGTCCGCCGCCGCAGACCGTACCCTGCGCGCCGATATCGTTGGTGATAAACTCGAAAACGGTCTTTGTGTAGTAATCAAGTCCGCGGACAATTTTCGGGTTAATGCTGAACTCAATATTCATAGCGGAAAGATTGCTTTTCAGCTTCTCAAAGTGTTCCGAACATTCCTCGCAAAGGAAGTCCAGAATAACGGGAGCGTCCTTTGCAATGCCCTGACAAATGGGACTTTTGCAGTCAAGGATACGCATAGGATTACGTTCCAGACGGTCAAGACAGGTGGGGCAAAGATCTTCTTTCTTGCCCTCGAAATATTCTTTCAGAGCCTTGTGGTACTCTGCCCGGCAGGTGGGACAGCCTATGGAATTTATGAACAGCTCCACATTGTCAAGTCCCAAACGGTCGAGCAGGGACTTTGCAAGGGCAATCATTTCCGCGTCCGCGGAAGCGTCTCCGCTGCCGTAAAGCTCCGCGCCGAACTGGTGGAACTCCCTGAGACGTCCCGCCTGCGGCTTCTCGTGACGGAAGCAGGAAATTATATAGTACACCTTTTGCGGCAGAGCGTCGTTCAGCAAGCCGTTTTCAATAGCCGCCCTCGCCGCACCAGCCGTACCCTCGGGACGTAAAGTAAAATCGTCGGGGTCTTTTCCGTTTGCGGGACTTTTCGCCGTCACGCTGTACATTTCTTTCTGAACTACATCGGTAGTATCCCCCACGCTCCTCTTGAAAAGCGCGGTGTTCTCAAAGGTGGGGAAACGTATCTCCCTGAAGCCGTAGCACTCCGCAGTTTCCGCAGCGCACCTCTCAACGGTCTGCCACTTGTACGCCTCTGCGGGGACAACGTCCTGTGTTCCTTTTGGTCTGTTTGTGATTAAAGCCATTTTAATTCTCCTTCTTATTGTACTGAAAAAACAAAAACCGCCCCTAAAAAAGGGACGGCGAATAACCGTGATACCACCCAAATTTATCCGTGTACCGAAGCGCACGAACCTCATTATCCCTTAACGCGGGAAACGTCCGTCCTTAGTCAGACGGCGGCTCACGGGTGTCCTTGGCAAAATTCCCGCACGGACGCTCACAGCGAACACGTCCTCTCTTTGGAGCGGAAAGAATGTTACTCTCCCGGTCGAAGCCTTTAAATCTTTACAAAATAATATTACCTCTGATTCTGCCCGCGGGGGCTCCCCGCTTGGAACGGAAAGAATGTTACTCTCCCAATCGAAGCCTTTAAATGATTACAGAATAATAATAACTCAAAAAAAATCTTTTGTCAAGAGATTTGGAAAAATTTCGTCAAATACTAAAATATGCGGAGATAAAACTCTCCGCATAAAATTTTGTATTGCTTTTAGGCAGGATTAACGATCTGACGCCAGTCAAGGTCGCCTCTTTCGAGAGCGTGTATGAGAGCCTCCGCCGTAGCGATATTTGTGCCCACGGGAATGTTATGAACATCGCAGAGCCTGAGCAGGTCGCGCTCGTTTGGCTCGTGAGCCTTGGGCGTAAGAGGGTCTCTGAAAAAGAGGAGTAAGTCTATTTCGTTGCAGGAAATGCGCGCGCTTATCTGCTGCGCTCCGCCTTGGGAGCCGCTGAGATACCGCTGTATGGTGAGTCCGGTAGCCTGCTCGACTATTTTGCCTGTCGTTCCTGTGGCGCAGAGAATGTGCCTTGACAGAATGCCGCAGTACGCAATACAGAACTGAACCATAAGTTCTTTTTTAGAATCGTGCGCGATCAGAGCTATATTCATTTTTATCATTCCTCTCATAATTTTTTAGATCGGCAAGCCTGTGCGAACCCGTGACCCGGCGTTCGGGTACAGCCGTCTTACTGGAGAAGGATCTTGAAGCTGAGAGGAATGTCCTCGCCCTTGATCCTCTTGGAGATCGCGTCAAAGGCTCTGAATGCCAGCGAGCCGGAGGGCAGGGGGATACCCTTTCCTGTGGAGACCACAACGTCGTTGTCGCTGGGGATAACGCCGATAAGCTGAACGCCTACGGTGTCGATAATGGAATCAAGGTCGGGGATAAGGTCAGCCTTGAAAATATCGGGATCGACCTTGTTGATGATAAGTCTCTGCTTCTTGTTGCCCCTCTTGTAGAACTCGTCAGACATAAGTCTTGCGTCGCGGACGCAGATCGGGTCGGGAGTGGTGTTTATCAGAATAAGGTCGGACTGTTCAACAACGTCGAATACGCTCTCGTTAGTACCTGCGGAGGTATCTACGATTATGTACTCGTAGTACTTTCTCATTTCGTTGCAGATATTGGAGATAGTCTCCGCGTCTACCTTTGCAAAAGGATCCTCGGGAGCGCAGACAATGCTCAGGTTGCTTGCAAGCTTTACCTGAGTGGTAGCCTTGTAGATATCGCATTCTCCCTTGAGAACTGAGCCCAAGTCGTACTTAACGTCATCCTTGACGCCCAGCATGATATCCATACATCTGAGACCGAAGTCCAACTCTATGATGAGGGTACGGTGACCCTGTTTAGCCAGTGCAAAGCCCAGCTCGGCGCATATAGAAGATTTGCCGGTGCCTCCTTTACCGGAGGTGATCGCAATAATTTTTGACATGAAAAAGCTCCTTTCCGAAATAGCGCAATACTCAATATTGGAATGAGCAGCAAAATAATATCAGCTAATTTATATTTTACCACAAAATGCGGATTTGTCAAAGTGTTTTTAAGCAATCTGCACAATTTTGTTAAAATGTCGATAAATGAATTGTCCTTTTTGTGCATTTTTCACAATGCTATTTTGACCCGCCGAAACACAAGACCGAACAGGCTAAGCAGCCTTTAATTTCCCGCAAGTCCTGCCATGACCGCCTCGTCCGTTTTGACTGTCGGCTTGGGGACAACATAGTTTTTATTATAGTATGCCTCGATGATCTGTCTTATCATAAACTTGGAATACTCACCGTGTTCAACCATTCCCGAAAAGGCTATCTTCGGGTCGTCAGCAGGGTAGAAGCCTATAAACGCCGAGCTTGTGTCCTCCGCCGAGGTGACCTGCGGCGTACCCGTTTTTATCGCCGTGGCTTCGGGAAGATCGGTCAGCAGATAGGGCGTGTAGTAATCCTTCTGGGTGGGATAGCTGTACTGCACAAAAGCCGCCGCCTGCTTCATTCCCTGAGTTACAAGATCGAAGGTCTCTCCCGTTTTGTCGGGGATAGTCAGAGTGACTTCGGGCTGCGTTACCGAAACGATATCCTCCATATTATAGGTGTAAATGCTGTCCACAAGATGAGGCCGATACCGCACGCCCTTGTTTGCGATAGTGCTTGCCTGCACCGCCATCTGGAGCGGGGTAACTCCCGTCTCAGACTGTCCTATCGCAACCTGCACCACAAGTCCCGCCTGCCATTCCAGATTTGCCTGCTGCATGGTATCGGGCGTTGCTATCTTGCCCTTTGCTCCGCCGGTTTCAAGCCAGCATTCGTCGCCAAGACCGTACTGGTTTGCGTAGTTTTCGATGGTGTAGGGACCCATAAGTCTGCCCATCTCGTAGAAAAAGATGTTGCAGGATTTTTCTATCGCCGTGACAACGTTTATGCCTCCGTGCCAGCCTGTGCATAAGGGCTGATAATCGTCCCAGTAGGTGTACTTGTGACCGCAGGAGATTATGGAGTTTCTGTTGATGTAGCCCTCGTTAAGAGCGGCTGTGGCAGTGACTGTCTTAAAGGTAGAGCCGGGACGGTACAGACCGTTTGTAGCCCTGTTTACCAGCGGGGTATTTTCGCGGCTTATCACCGAAGCGTAGTCGTTGAGATAATCGTTAAGGTCGTATGTTGGAGCGGTCGCCGCGGCAAGAAGCGCGCCTGTTTTAACGTCCAGAACCACTATCGCGCCCGCGTTGGCGTTTTCGCCCTTTTTGTTGAATGAGGTCTGATTATTGAGCCATACTATATGGTTTTCCAGTATCTCCTGAACCTTTCTCTGGTAATCCATATCGAGGGTAAGCTTAATGGTGTGTCCGGGGACGGCTTCTTCGGTGACCATATCCGACACCACCGCGCCGTTCATAAGCTCCAGCGTCCGCGTGCCCTTAGTGCCGCGAAGCTCGCTTTCCATTGCTTTTTCTATGCCCGACTTGCCTATAACGTCGTTAAGAGCATAGCCCTTGTCCCTGTTTTCCTCGTATTCCTCCGCGGAGATAGCTCCCGTCGTTCCGATAAGATGGGGAGCAACGTCTCCCGCCTCGCATATCCGAATAGCTTCCTCGACTATATCCATGCCGTCAAGAGTGTAAGCAGCCTCCTTGAGCCGCACCACAGTGTCCATAGGAATGTCCTCCGCAAAGGTGTAGCGGTTTGAGAGGGAAAAGCTTCTTATGAACATCTCATAACGTATGCCCGCGATAGTGCGTTTTTCTTCCTCGCTAAGGCTTTCGTCGATTTCGTACAGCTTATACATTTCTGTAAGGCAGTCCTCGGCGGTGGCGTAGTGCTGGAGACCGATATTTGTTCTCAGCTTTATGGCATCGCCGTCCCGCGCTTCAAGGTAGCTGTATGGACGGGTCTTGCTTATGGGCAGAGTGTCTATCCAAGCCACGCCGTCCTCGCCGAGTATCTTTGTGATACCGAGGATAATGCGGTTCATCTCCGCCTTGTCCGACGGAAAGAACGCCTTTTCTATGACAACGTTAAAGCCTGTTTTGTTGCTTATTATTTCGTTTCCGTTCACGTCCACTATCTCGCCGCGTGGGGAGGTTATGACCTGAGACGCCTGACGTGTGGTCTTGGCTTTTTCAAGGTACTCCGCGCCGTCAACCACCTGTATTTTCATAAGGTCAACAGCGCACAGACCCATAGCCGCCAGAATGATTATAAAAAAGAACGCAGCTCTGAGCCGTTCAAAAAATTTTCTCATAATTTTATCCTTTCAGAAGTTGCAGATTTGCTGGAATATTTCTGCAAACTTATTCTCTTACAATGTCGTCGGATTTTTCCTCAATGTAGCTTTCGTCGATAATGCCGAAATGTCTTGAAAGAAATCTTACAATAAAGAAAAACGGAACGGCTGCTATGACAGTGTAGATCATAACGGGGAGAAACTCACGCAGAAATATCTTTCCCGACGCGTCGTACTCCCATATGGCGTAGTAGAAAAAGTAGTGTATTATCCCCTGAACCAAAACCGCCGCCGCGTTAAGGGTGATAATGTTTACTATATGTCTTCGCATAAGGAAGTGGAACAGCAGCGACGCCGCCAGACAGCACCACATCAGTATGATGCCGCTCAGACCGATAAGCGTGCCCTGTGCGGTATCGAGAAGAAGTCCCGCCGCGCAGCCCATTACAGCGGAGTCGAAAGGCTCCTCAAACATTGCAACGCACATTGCCATAGGTATTACAAGCAGCGGCGTCCGCAGCACAAGCAGTTTCTGTGGTGCGGTCGTCATATATATATATGAGATCACGGTCAGCAGAATGTACAGTATCCATCTGATGACCGTGTTCCTTTTTTCCTTTTTTCGTTTCAGGTCTATGTTCATGTTTACCTCGTTTTTCCGTTTCTGAGGACTTTTAGTTTTGCTGTATTTTATCGGTCTTTTAACGCTGCGGCAATTACTCTTCCCCGCTTCCCTGCTGTCCGTTAAAGCTGGTGATGACAAACACCGTAGAAACATTTTCCGGGTCTATCGCAGGCTTTATGATCGCGTATTTGGACAGTCCGCTGTCTTCCATGCCAACCTCGGTCACCGTCCCGATAAGCTGATTTGCGGGGAAAGTTTCGCTTCCCGAGGTAACGATTATGTCCCCCTCTTTAACGTCGGCGGTCTTGCTGATGTAGTTCATGCGGCAGAAGCCGTCATCGGCAAGCTCGTAGTCGCCCTCGATTATCCCCGTAGCCTTTGTGCGGACTACGGTAACGCCCACCGCAGTTCTGGGAGAGTACAGCGTGCGAACCTTGCTTGTGGTTCTCGCCACGTCGTAGCAGACGCCCACAAGTCCGGAAGAAGTGATAACGGGATCGTAAGGCGCGATACCGTCGTCGCTGCCCTTGTCTATCGTAAAGGAATGATAGGGGTCGTTTGTGGTACGTGCAATTACCGTACACGGGGGAGAGAACACATAGTCGTCGTATTCCTCTTTAAGCCCCAGCAGTACCCGGAGCTGTTCGTTCTCGCGGGTTATCTTGTCGTAGTCTATAATATCGTTGTAGACCTCGTTAAGGGTATCTTTCAGCTCAATGTTTTCCTTGTAGTATTTTTCCGCGTTGATAAGCATATCAAGCGTGGAGGTCACCTTGTCGGATATCTGCGTGGAAAGCTTCTGAAAGGGTTCAAAAAGAAAGCTGAACACCGACGCGCTGTCGGGACTGTAGCCTCCCTGAGTAAGGCTGTAGACCGCTACGCCGACCAATACAGCCATAAGAGCGGCAAGGATCTTAAATTTTGTGGTTTTAAAAAAATCCCTCACCGCAGGTTACTCCTTTTCAGATGTTAAAAATGTCCGTGTCGAATATTCAGATGAAATAAATGATAATGCAAACGTCCGCCGCAAGCCCCGTAGCGGAGACTGCCGCGGAAAGCGCCACCGTCTTTGTACGGCTCAGCTTTTCCGAAGCAAATATTTTCTTTACCGCAAATGCAATAATAAGCGCAGCAGCGGTTCTTGTCAAAGCCGCCGCAATAAACGCGGCAGGGCTGTGATAATTTACTATTTCGTCATGGCAGTCGCAGAGATTGGGGTCGCCGATATGCATTATCTCGTCAATCGATAAAGCCGCCCATAATACCTGAAATGCAAGAAAAAGCTGCGACATTCCCAAGGACAGCGATACGGCTTCGCTGTCGTCAAGGCAATCCGAAAAGAATATTCCGCACATCAGCACAAAAGACATCGGAAGCACGGCAACTATAAGCTGCTGAACCGCTATTCCCAGCACCAGTGTTATCGCCCCGGTCAAAAAAGCCGCCGCCATTCCCATGGCAAAAAATTTGATTTTTGTAAGCTTCTCGGCTTTAAGCAGGACTGCCGTTACGACAGGAGATAAAGCGCATATTATCCAGACGATCTCGGCTGCCGTAAAAAGATTTCTGTCCATTTTTTATTTTGATAATTAATAATATTTTGAATCGTCGTTAAGAACCTCGCGAAGTCTTTCGATATCCTCCAGAACCTTGCCCGTGCCGTCGGCAACGCAGTCAAGGGGAGTCTCCGCAACGTTTACGGGCATACCCGTTTCCTTGTTGATAAGCTTGTCAAGACCGCGGATAAGCGCTCCGCCGCCCGCAAGGGTGATACCCTGATCTATGATGTCCGCCGCAAGCTCGGGAGGAGTTTTCTCCAGCGTTACCTTGATAGCCTCAATAACATGGGAAAGGGACTCCGCAAGAGCCTCGCGTATCTCCGCCGAGGTAACGTTGATATTTTCGGGCAGACCGTTAAGCAGGTTTCTTCCCTTTATCTCCATGTCGGACTCCTGCTCCATGGGGAAAGCCGAGCCGATAGCGATCTTAACGTTCTCGGCGGTGCGCTCGCCTATGAGCAGGTTATATTTTTTCTTGATGTAGTTGATGATAGCGGTGTCGAACGCGTCGCCCGCAACTCTTACGGAACGGGAGGTAACTATTCCGCCCAGAGAGATTACCGCTACCTCGGAGGTACCGCCGCCGATATCAACGATCATTGAGCCCTGAGGCTCGGAAACGGGCAGACCCGCGCCTATCGCGGCAGCCATAGGCTCTTCGATAATGTTTACCTTTTTCGCGCCCGCGTTTTCGGCAGCTTCCTTAACGGCGCGCCTTTCAACAGCGGTAACGCCCGAGGGGATACAGATAACAACGTGCGCCTTTGCAAACATAGAACCCTTGAGAGCCTTTTTGATAAACTCCTGAAGCATGGTAGTTGTTATCTCGAAGTCGGCTATAACGCCGTCCTTGAGGGGTCTTACGGCAATAATGGAGCCGGGGGTACGTCCGATAACGTCCTTGGCTTCCTGACCAACGTACTTGGCTCGGTCGGTGCGGGTATCCACAGCTACGACCGACGGTTCACGGATAATGATCCCCTTTCCTCTCATATATACAAGGGTATTCGCTGTACCCAGGTCTATGCCTATTTCCTTAGTAAACATTTTTTATTCCTCCATTTATTATTAATAGCACCATTACAAAGTTATAACCGTACTTATTGCAATATTGTATAAATTTTCCGAAAAAAAAGCTACACATACTATTATAGCACTTGAAAACCCGCTGTACAACAGTTTTTGAAAAATTTTTCCGATTTGTAATATTTGTTTTTTCACGGAATTTTTAACGAAGTTTTTGTACAAATTTTACATAAAAGTCTGCGTGGATTTAATATAAAATTCAAAAATCACTTTGACTTTTTAAATACAGCCGACAGCACCTTGTTTTTACCCATTACATTTTTTTCAAAATTTTCCCGAATATTCACAGCTTCAAAGCCGCAGCGCTTCAGTAAGGTTTCCAAAGCCTTTGGCGTAAAGAAATTAATATGCTCCGACATGGGCATATAAGGCTGCGTCCTCAAATAAAAATAATGCTTTACGAGTCTGATTTTGCTGTAGTTTTTATTGAACAAAAGCCTGATGTTTTTTGATATTGAAAATTTGCTCTGTTCAAAAGGATTTTCGCTGGGGACTTCTAAATAATAGTATGTATCCTCGTCCCCTGCGTCATACAAAAGCTTCATAAAATCCGCAGGATATGAAACGTGTTCCAAAGTCATGTTGCACATAATAAAATCAAACTTATGCTCCGAAAGTCCGCTGTAATTTCTTATCGCCTTGATACCGTCTATAGGCTGTATGCCGGAAATATCGTAAACATACTTTTCCTCCGTACCTATTTGCTCCGTAAAGGTTTCTCCCCTGTTTCCGCCGTAGTCCAGAGCGACTTTTATCTCACCGGGAACGCTGTCATTTATCATCTCCGTGATCACTCTTTTCTGCTCCGACAGCACAAGCTTATCGCTGTTCAAGGCTCGGTTGACCTTTTCCGTGTACCAGCAATCATATTTTTCCCTTGTTTTCTGATATTCCTCGCCTCGGTAATCTTTGTAAAGCCGCTCTGCCTCTTCGTCCGTCAGCCGCCTGTCATAGAAAGAAAAGGAACAATCCTCGCAATGACACAGATTAACGTCATGTCTTTTTAATGCTTCTTCTCCTTCAAATATTCTTGCAGCCAAAAAGTCTGACATTTTGGTAGGCTTTACAGTTATCTTATCGCTTTTGCAAACCAAGCATTCCACAGCAGTTCCCTCCGATATTTAATTTCACCGTTCAAAGACTTTTGCAGGTCTTGTTATAGATGATAAGCGCGGCGATTATGCAGATTATCTGCGCGGTATTCACCGTCAGGGAAAAACCGAACGCAAGCTTGAATACTATCAGGTCAAGCACAAGCGGCGACGCCGTATCAAGTCCCACCGACATGGTGTAGGCAAGCCAGGACAGAAAGCTTACTCCCTCGCAGAGCCTTGCCAGCACAGTTCCCAGAACTATCCCCGCCAGCAGGAAAAATAAAAACGCTATTGTTCTTTTGATATCCTTTCCCATGTTATCCTATCCTTTCATTGCCGGGTCATACGCCGCGGTAGTAAAGTCCCCTCGTGTAGCCGCTTTCAAGGACTTTTTCACCCTTGCGCAGACATTCAAGCGCACGTCTTATCTCATCGGGACTTTCCTCCGTGAAGTCAAATTCAAAAATGTCCGCGGGAATATCCCCCGCCTTGTCGGTCATCATCAGCGGCACGCAGTTCAGTATCTCGCTTGCGCCGTTTCCGCACATTACAGGAAAGCTCCTGCCAGTCCTGTCGGAAAGATTTTTTGAACAGCTTTTGCAGTCCTGTGAGCCTTTAGCGGGACAGTTCCTCGTCAGCATAAGGGGCAGTCTGCCGTATACAATAACAGCCGTCGGCAGTATTCCTCTCAATGCCCTCAGCTGATCGACCCTGCACTCAAAGCTTGCGGTAATGTCGGACAGACCGATTTCCTCTGCCGCAAAAGCCGCCCAAGGGTTTGAGATGTTCAGACCAAATCCCCCGCTAAGCTTAAAGTCAAGTTCCCGACCGATTTTTATGTGCGCAATATTCGTGCAGATTAAACGTTCAAATCCCGCTTCGCGCAGGGCTTTAAGCTTTTCACACAGTGCGGTCTCGTCCGCAGTAAATCTCGGCGGAGCAATAACTAAACGGGACTTGTCCGCGTCTTTGGAAATTTTTCCGCACAGCTCAATCGGTATCACAAACTCGTCCGCATTTATGGCAGTCAATGCCGCAAGCTGTTTGGGACGGTACAGTCTCACCCGAATTTTTTTCGTATCTCCGCAAGCCTCCGAAAGTCTTTCGGGAATTTCCGTATCCGCTTCACAGTACCGCTGAACAGGCTTTGCCCGCAGAATTCTTTCCTCGTCCATTTGCGAGACAGCTTCACGCCTTAACGCATTTACAGCCGCCGCCGAAACGGTCAGCCCCTCGCCGATATCCGCTTTCAGCGAGTTAAGGGTATAGACCGTGTCCCCAAGCTTGTCAAGCTGACGGCGCAGGTAATCCTCGTCTGCGGGACGCTTCAACGCCTTTTCGGGAACGTCCCCCTCGGCTGAAACGGTTATGCCGCCGCAGGACATTTCCAGCCGTACGGGTTCGCCCTCCGCCAGACGGACATAAAAATCCGCCGCACCGTCTGCTGCCTTAGTCTCCCTGCGGTAGGTCTCCCGCAGCTTCGGCAGCACCGTTTCCGCGGCGGTAACATCTTCCTTTGTCCTGTAGCCGAACATATCCCTGCCAAGCTTTCCGGTAAGATAACCGTCGGTAAAGCCGCTCCGCGAGAAAACCGAACGCAGAGTGTCCAGATCGGGTTCTCCTCCGTCCAGAGCCGCGCGGCAGGCGGCAACAGCGGCGGCAACATATTCGGGACGCTTCATTCTTCCCTCTATCTTAAAGGACGCCGCACCCATGTCCGCAAGAGTTTTTATGTGCGGTATTCCGCACAGGTCTTTCAGAGACAGGTCGTAGTCCCCGCCGAAAGGCAGACGGCACGCCTGCGCGCAAAGTCCGCGGTTCGCGCTTCGGGAGCCTATCATCGCGCTCATGTAGCACTGTCCCGACACGGACATACACAGCGCGCCGTGAATGAAAACCTCGGTCTCAACGCCCGTGCCGATGATTTTTTCCAGTTCTTTAAGGGACAGCTCCCTCGCCGCCACAACGCGGGAAAAGCCCATTTCCCGCGCAAGCCTTGCGCCCTCGGGAGTGTGTATTGTCATCTGGGTGGACGCGTTCAGCTTCATATCGGGCAGACATTCCCGAACCAGACGCGCCATACCCAAGTCCTGAACGATAAGTCCGTCAACGCCCATCTCGGCGGATTTTTTCGCCTCCGTTAAAAAATCTCCGACCTCTTCCGCAAAAACGATGGTGTTCATAGCGCGGTAAAGCTTGACTCCGTGAAGATGACAGTACCGAACCGCTTCCGCAAGCTCATCTTCGGAAAAATTGGAGGCGTTTGACCTTGCGGAAAAAAGCTTTCCGCCCACATAGACCGCGTCCGCCCCGCACCTTACGGCGGCGGTAAGGCTTTCCGTGCTTCCCGCAGGAGCGAGCAGTTCGGGCTTTGATTTGGTTTTGGACAATGGTTCGGACATTTTTCTATCCTTTCGGTCAGGTCATTTGTTTACTTTTTAATTTTCGCGCTGTCAAGGGTAAGCTGTTCGTCGATATCCGATTTCATGCGTTTGATCTTCAGTTCGTTCTCCAGCGCGGAAATTCTCGCCAGATGCGCCTTTTCGTTTTTGACGGCTTCGTCACGTTCGAGACGCGCCTGACAAGCATCGTCAACGTACTCCTTTATCTGGGTGCGGATATTGTCAATGCTGTCGTTGGCTTTTTTGCATTCGTCAAAAGCCGCCAGCGCCACCAGTATAGCCGCCGAATGGAGGGAAATATCCGATTCCGACATCATATTATAAATTTCCGTTTCGACCTTTTTCGCCAGCTCCGTAAAATAGCTTGGAGCCTCTTCGGTCTTGAGGCCGAATTCCTTGCCGCAGATCGTGATCCTTACCTTGTTCATAAACAACTTTCCTTTCGTACCGTTCAAGTTTTAAACAATCACTTTTATTATAACCTATTTTCGGCAGGATTGCAAGAAATTTTTTGATTTAGCAGGGTACGCTTTTATAGGACGAGGCAAGTTTCACTTTACAAAAATAAAATAAACCAGGCAACCGACAAATCTGCCCGTCCCCTTGAGGGGGCATAACATAATTAATAGTTTGAACATTTTAAGCAGGGGCGTGACTTTCTTGCACTGCGTGCAAGTGCCGCGGGGGCTCCCCGCAAAAGAAAGTGCCCCTGTCGGGGGAGACAGGGGCGAAGATCATGATATAGGATTATTGGGGGTTACCTCGAACCGTAGGGGTAAACGATCCGAGGCTGAGGTCTTTTATATGGTTTTCACCTGGCAGACTTACGGGGTAAATAAGCCTGCATATAAAAGCACTTTTGGGGGGAGTACTCATTTCCTGAGTACGCTTATATAATAACCCCTTTTTGTGTAAATCCTGTGAAAAGACGCTGAAATCAAGGCGAAAGAATTGTGCAAACTAAAAACCGCATCGGCAGCGCGTCAGAGCCGCCGATACGGTGGTTTTATTAGTTCTGAGATACGTAGTCAAGAGGATTTGCGTATGTTCCGTAGCTTCTTACCTCAAAGTGGAGGTGGTTGCCTGTGGAATCGCCTGTGCTTCCCACATAGCCGAGAAGCTGACCCTTTACAACGTAGTCGCCGTAGCTTACCGCGATAGAGCTCTGGTGAGCGTAAACGGTAACGTTTCCGTCGTCGTGCTGAACTCTTACGCAGTTTCCGTAGCCGCCGTTCCAGCCGCTGCCCGTTTCGGTAACGGTACCGGACTCTGCTGCGTAAATGGGAGTTCCGTAAGGAGCTGCGATATCAATGCCCTTGTGACCTCTTCCGTCGCCCTGATAAGCGGATATGTAGCCGCCGTCTGTAGGCCAGAAGTAAGTGCCCGAACCGCCCGAGCCGGTGCTTACGGGAGTTGTGGTCTCTCTTGTGCCGACGCGCATATACTTGGTAACGGGTTCGGAAATAACGATCTCGTCAACGACCTCTGTGGATACCGCAACGTCGCCTCTGTAGGTAACAAGCGCGCGGACTTTCTTTTCGCCCTCAACGCCGGGAACGTCTACCTCGGAATCGCCCTTGTACATATCGGGGTCTTTTGTCTTAATGATCTCGTAGTCGATAGCTTCGGTGTATTCTACCTCTCTTGTGGTAAGAACCTGAAGATAGGGGACTTCCTCGCTGAGCTGAACAATAGCTCCCACGGGGCAGTACTGAGTAAGATCGTCGATCTTCTCGCCCTTGAAGGTGATGTTGCAGTTAACAAGCTCCTCGGTGGTCATGCCGTTGCTGTGAGCAATGTTCCAGGGGTTGTCGCCTTCGCGGATCTCATAGTAAAGAGGTTCGGAAACAATGGAATCAAGCTTGTCGATGATAGCGTCCTGATCCACGATATCTTCGGGATCAACGTACTGCTCATAGGTGTACTCTATTTCCTTGTCAAAGGAAACCTCAACGATATCGTCGGTAAGGTATTCCTCTTTCATTTCCTCAAGGAAATCGTCTATCTCGTCGTTTGCCTTTACAGCGCCGATGACCTCTCCGTCAACGGTAACAACGAAAGCGCGCTCTCTGCCGTCCGAGCCGTCTACGCTGATGTCGGGCGTCGGATTTCCGTAAAAGGTCACACCGTTATCCTCGGCATTTTCATCTGCGGTACTGTCCTGCTCCGCATCTTCGGTGACCGGGAACGCCATACCCTCCTCGGCGGTCTGCTCTGCGGGAGCCTGAATATCTATCTGCTCCTGAATAGCATCCGCGAGGGTCTGCTCGTCGATGATCTCGTCCTGAGCGCCCAGAGGCTTAAGTGTAAGAGTAGCTGTTATATAGGTATCGCTGTTTGTATCGTAGTAGGTCGATCTTTCGGAAACAACCTCCTGAGCGTTGCTGAGAACTGCCTCCTCAGAAACAACTCCGATCTCCTGACCGTTGTACTCAACTGTAACGCCGTAATCAGCGGAAGCCTTGTTGGCAACAACGCATACAAGAAAGACTGTGCAAATTACGGGAACAGTGTAGTTCACTGCCGTGGCTGCAAATTTTTTGCTGTTTCTTACGGAATCGGAAATGTCCGAAAGCAGGAGTACAAGAGCCTTTCCGAAGCCCGCCTCCGCAGATCTTTCGGAAAATTTTCTCTTTGTTTCCGAAAATCTTTTTCCGCAGTTTGCGGTGAAGCCTCTTGTTTTTCTTATCCGTTTCATTGCGGAATATTTAAGTCCTCCGCAGAGAGGACCCGCGCCGTTTACGATCTTGACCGCGGCTTTTTTCAAAAAGAATGCTGTTCTTTTAACAGCGGCGGCTGCAAGATATGTAACCAGCGAACCCACGTTCACCATAGCCGACTCGAAGCTTATTTTTTTCTTGTCCGAAGCGGCGCTGACTGTTTGCTTATCCAAAGCAGCAGGCGACAGGTTCATTTTGATCTCTCCTTTCAGTCTGTTGTTCACACATATATTCAAGCTGACGTAAAGTTACAAAAAATGAAAAACAGTTACAAAACAGTTACATTAATATTATTATAACTC
>JAIEDQ010000220.1 GCA_029067895.1 Oscillospiraceae bacterium
GTGCCCATGATCGAGCTTGTTAAAAAGGAAGTTTACACAAGAATGCTGGACAAGAACACAAAGATAACCGTTGCAAGCCTCGGAAACGACGCGGGAATTATCGGCGCGGCATTCCTCGGCAAGGCGCAGTGATATGAGTAAATTTGATTTTCTTTCCTCGGGAGATTTTCAGGGTGCGGAGGCTTTTATGGAAAACCGTAAACGCTATTCCGCCCTGAAAAGCGGCGATCTGGACAACATACCCGAAGACGAGATAGTTTTTGCGGTCACGTCCTGGATAGAGAGCAAATTTTCCGAGGACTGGCGGAATATGGGCGAGGTAATAAATTCCCTGCCAACGCCGTGCATTAACGTGTACTGCGCAAGTTACATCAAAAACGAAGTGCTGAACGGCGGCTTTTCGCAGGCGTTTTTCAACTCCTCGCGGGACTATATAGGCGTTGCCGCAGCGGGCTTCCGTGCGCTGGGATATACAAAGCTTGCGGACATTATCGAGCAGGCTCTGAAAATCAACTTCGACAGCGGAAAAAAGGCGTCCGGACACAGCATCGAGGATTTTCTCAATTTTGCGGAGAACGACGATTACCGCACTCTTGACAAGGATTTTTGCAGAGTATTTGACGAGAAAAAATTCGGCAGGCTTGCGCATGACTATATCATCAAGTATAAAAAATATTTCGGCAGTACCGACGGTATGCCGCCGCTTGCAGAGGACTGACGATATGAAAATCGAGCTTAGAAAAATTGACGGCGGCAACCGCGCGGAAATCGTTTCCCTGACGGTATCGGAGGAGCAGAGCATATATATTGCCTCAAACGAAAGCTCTCTTGCGGAAGCGGAAACGCTTCCCGATATTGCGCGTCCTTTCGGCATTTACGCCGACGGGAAAGCTGTGGGGTTTGCCATGTTCGCTTTTGACGAAAACAACGACGACCCTCACGACAAATACTGGCTGTGGCGGTTTATGATCGACAAGTCCTTGCAGGGAAAGGGTTACGGCGGAGCAGCTTTGCGGGAAATAATAAATTATTTTCGGGAAAACGGCGCAGATGAGATCACACTGTCCACAAAGGAAAGCAACGCCGCCGCTCTCGTACTTTACCGCAAATTCGGCTTCAGGGAAAACGGTGATATGAACGATGATGAGATCGTTCTGAAGCTAATTTTTTAACGGGAGGAATTGTAAATGTTCAGAACGTCCGATCTAAAATGGACAAGAGAACCCGCAAAATACGATATTACGGAGGACAGCATCTCTATCGTCACAGAACCAGGAACTGACCTCTGGCAGCGTACTTATTACGGATTTCAGCACGATAACGCGCCTGTTCTGCAAATGTCAACAAACGAAAAATATTTCTCTTTTGTTGTGAAAACAGAATTTGACAGCAAGCGGCTTTTCGACCAGTGCGGCGTGGTAATGTATCTCGACAGCGACAACTGGCTGAAAGCTTCCATTGAATACGAAAACGAAAGCTTTCAGAGGCTGGGAAGCGTTGCAACAAATCACGGATATTCCGACTGGGCTTCAACCGACATTGACGCTGCCGTTAAATCTATGTGGTACCGCTTCAGCAGACGCGGCTCGGATTACTGCGTTGAATGCTCGGAGGACGGCGTAAACTTCAAGCAAATGCGTATCTGCCATATGTGGGAGGGCTCAGAGGAGATACATTTCGGAATTTACGCCTGCTCACCCGAACAGTCCTCCTTTGAGGCGAAATTTTCACACATGGAAATGACGGAGTGCAAATGGCTTGAGCATAAGTAAACTAAAGCGGGATCTCCCGCGTAAAGAAAGGATAGATAAAAATGTACAGTGATTCAATCAAAAACGGAGCTAACAACGCTCCACACCGCGCACTTTATCATGCGCTCGGTCTTACAAACGAGGAAATTTCCCGTCCCATGGTAGGAATTGTAAGCTCCTACAACGAGATCGTCCCCGGACACATGAACATCGACAAGGTGGTTGACGCCGTTAAGCTTGGTGTTGCAATGGCTGGGGGAACTCCGGTTGTGTTCCCTGCAATCGCTGTCTGCGACGGTATTGCAATGGGTCATAGGGGCATGAAGTACTCCCTCGTTACCCGCGACCTTATTGCCGACAGCACCGAGGCTATGGCTCTTGCACACGGCTTTGACGCTTTGGTAATGGTTCCAAACTGCGACAAGAACGTCCCCGGATTGCTTATGGCGGCGGCAAGACTGAATATCCCTACCATTTTCGTAAGCGGCGGACCTATGCTTGCGGGACGCGTTGACGGCAAAAAGACAAGCTTCTCCAGCATTTCCGAGGCTGTGGGACAGTTTGCCGCAGGAACTATCGACGCCGAAAAGCTTGAAGAGTACGAGAAAAAGGGCTGTCCAACCTGCGGTTCTTGTTCGGGTATGTACACCGCAAACTCCATGAACTGCCTTACCGAGGTTTTGGGTATGGCTCTCCGCGGAAACGGAACTATTCCCGCCGTTTACTCACAGCGTATCGAGCTTGCAAAGCACGCAGGCATGAAGATAATGGAGCTTCTTGAAAAGGACATCAAGCCCCTTGACATCATGACCGAAAAGGCGTTCATGAACGCTCTCACCGTAGATATGGCTCTGGGCTGCTCCACAAACAGTATGCTCCACCTGCCCGCTATCGCTCACGAGTGCGGAATAAATATCAACCTTGACATTGCTAACGATATCAGTTCTAAGACTCCCAATCTTTGCCATCTTGCTCCTGCGGGTCACACCTATATCGAAGAACTTGACGAAGCAGGCGGCGTTTATGCTGTAATGAACGAGCTTTCCAAGAAAAACCTGCTCAACCTTGACTGCATGACAGCAACCGGCAAGACTGTCGGCGAGAACATTTCGGGCTGCGTAAACAAGGATACGGACGTTATCCGTCCAATTGAGAACCCATACAGCCAGACAGGCGGAATTGCCGTACTCCGTGGAAATCTTGCTCCCGACAGCTGTGTTGTAAAGCGCAGTGCGGT
>JAIEDQ010000221.1 GCA_029067895.1 Oscillospiraceae bacterium
TGTCCTCAAGAATAAGCTGTCTGTATTTCTCCATGACCTCCGTGGGAGCGCTGTAGAAGCCGCAGCCGTAATCAAAGCCGCCCTGTGATATGCTGAAATAAAATCCCAGCAGCGAGCCGTTCTCCTCGCGGGGACGGGCAAAGGTGTACCAGACATAATCGCGGAAAATTGATTTTCCCCGTGCATAGCGGGCATCGCGGTACAGGCGGGATATCTTTTTCGGGTCGCATATCAAGTCTCCGTCGATACCGCGCATGGTCTCCGCAAGACCGTTCACCACCTCGGCAAACGGTTCGGTGACGTATTTTTTGTAGTCCTCCTTATGGTCGTTGAACCACGTTTTGCTGTCGTTGATGTAGTTTTCAAAGATAAAGTCAAGGGATTTGGCTGAAAATGGCATTTTTTACACTCCTTGGTTCTATGCGTTAAGTATTTCCAGAATATGCCGTATGGTCTCCTCCGCCTTTTCGTAGGCGAAATTATCCGTAAAGCGTCGGCTTTTTTCCAGTTCCGAGGTGACGGCTGTGCTGTAGCTGTACCCCAAAAGCCTGTCAAGTATTTCCATTGCACCGTGGGAATCCAGTTCGTCGATAGCTTCAAGAGCTTTCTCCAGCTCGGCTTTCAGGTCGTCTGCCTTAATGGGAGGCTTGTTCGCGTCATCGGATTTTTCCGTTTCGACAAAGGGCTTTATATTTTCCGCAATCTCCGAAAATCTTGCGATAAGCGCGGGAGTGTCCTCGGATATCTGCTTGTAGTTTTCCTCTTTTCCCGCCTGTTCAAGATTTTTCGCCATCTCGGAAAGTCCCGCCGCTCCTATGGCAAGGGAGGAGCTTTTCAGTCCGTGTACCTCTGTGGTATAGTTCTTGTAGTCCCTGCTGTGGGCAAAGGTTTCTATCCGCAGGATACTTTCCGCGGCGGTCTCCATAAAGGTTTTAAGTATCGCCAGATAAGCGTCAACATTTCCTCCGCAAAGGCTCAGACCCGCTTTCACGTCCACGTTGGGGATAACGATATCGTCCTCCTCATTGGCTTCTGCGGGAGCGGTATCCGCAGGTACATGACCTCCGCCGAAAATGTCTGAAATGTCGGAAGCATCGGTGTGAACGGTTTTTGCTCCTGTTTCAGTGTAGCTTATCATCTGCTCGGGAAGCCATTTTTCGAGTATCTTTTCAAGCAGGGGAAGCTGTATGGGCTTGGATATAAAGTCGTTGAAGCCCGATTCCAGAAACATTTCCCGCGCTCCGCTGACAGCGTTTGCGGTAAGTGCGATTATGGGAAGCTCCTTGCTGTAGGCGTCATTTTGGGAACGGATCATTTTCGTGGTATCCACGCCGTCAAGCTCGGGCATCATGTGATCCATGAACACCAGATCATAGTACGCGGAATTTATCATCTCAATGGCTTTTCTGCCGCTGTCGGCAAGCTCCGCCTTAATGCCGTAGGAATCCAGCAGACGGGCGGTAACGTTAAGGTTTACTTTGTTGTCGTCCACCACAAGGACGTGGGCGTCCGGAGCGTAAAGAGTGTGCGTTTTTTCCTCAGAAACGGGAGCGTGTACGCTTCCTGCCGCAGATTTGGGGATAGGCGACGGGTCGGATATTTTCTGTACCAGAATAACGGTGAACACCGAGCCTTTTCCGTATTCGCTCTCCACGGTAATGCTGCCGTTCATTTTTTCCGCAAGGTTTTTGGAAATGGGAAGTCCCAGACCTGAGCCCTCGATCTTTCTGTTTTTCCGCGTATCCACCTGCTGGAAATTCTCAAACAGCTTGGAGATGTCCTCTTTCTTGATGCCCAGACCCGAATCGGCTATCTTGAACATCAGCGAAACGTCGTCTCCGACGCGGCTCAGTTCCCTTACGGTCAGGCTGATAAAGCCCTCGTTCGTGAACTTGATCGCGTTGCCGAGCAGGTTGATAAGTATTTGCTTCAGCCGCACCTCGTCGCCGTACATTTTGCGGGGTATGCGTCTGTCTATATCGATCTTGAAATCCAGATTTTTCTTTTTGTCGAGCTGGACGTAGATAATGCTTATAACATCGTTGAGCATACCCGCCGTGTCGTAGACCGACGGTACAAGCTCCAGCTTTCCCGCTTCGATCTTGGAGATGTCAAGGATATCGTTGATAATGGAAATAAGGTTCTTTGCCGCAGTCTTGATATCGGCGGCGTAGCAGTAATTTTTTTCTTTCAGGCAAAGCTCGGCAAATCCCGTAATAGCGTTCATCGGGGTACGTATCTCGTGGGACATATTCGCCAGAAAATCACTTTTGGCATTGTTCGCCATATCAGCCTTGCGGCTTATGTCGATAAGATTGTCCACGTATTTTTTCGTATCCGTAACGTCTATGACCAGCACGGAGTAGCCGTCCTCGCCGCCGTCGCTGTTGTACAGAGACGTTATGTGCTTTTCGTAGTACTTGCCGTTCAGCTCAAATTCCGAGTTGCCCTCGCTGTCGGAAGCCGAGATAAGGTTCAGTGCGAACTCGGCGGTCTTTCTCCTGTCATCGTCCGAAAGCGCGGGGAAAATACGTCTTGCCGCAGGGTTGGAGTCCACGATATTCATTTTGTTGTCGGTAACGATAAGAGCGTCGTCCATTGTTTCGATAACGCTGTCGCGGGCAGTCTTTACCATGTCGTATCTGGCGACGCTGTATACCGACGCGGTAACGCTCACACAGCATATGCACATTGCAAGGGAGGAGGGATTGAAGTCCCCGAAAACGCGGAAATAATACAGCGTCATTGCCGCTGTCGGCAGAAGTACGGTAAGAAAGGAAAATCTTATCCTTGCCGAGCTGCTGACGGCATTTTCGCTCCGACGTTTGACAAAAGCCGCCGCCGCTATCACTATAGTTTTGATCGACATCGAGGCAAGCAGTGCGTAGAAGCCGATATTATACTTCACGTCTGCGGATTGTACCCCGCTTTGTTCCGTAAGCGTTATTCCCCTGAAATACAGATGGAAAACCTTGTCGGAAGCACAAGCGATTATCCCGAACAGATCCGCTGCCAGCAGCAGTATGCTTACCGCTTTCGGTATCTTCAAGCGGCGGTTCTCGCAGGCGAACCAGTACAGCAGATACATAGCAAGGGACGACCCCATAATGTCGAAAGGCTTTACCGCGATAGCCGCTTCGGGACTGTCCGCGAACAGCAGCATTGTATAGGCAAAGCAGTTCAGGAACGCAGAAGCGAGCGCCGCGGTAAGAACCGAGTATGCGCCCGCTTTTTTTGCAGTTACAATATAAACTATGTATACGAACATCAGCGCCACGCAGGTTATCTGAATAGTCAGCAGGAAATTATTATCCATACGCACCGCAAAACCGCCGTCAGCGGCTTGCCCGCCCCCTTTAGAAATTTTATGTGTAAAGAAAGCCCTGTCCGACGTGATCAGACGGGCTGTTCCTTTGTCAGAAGACATTCTTCAATCTTGTCGCTTATGCTTACGAAGATATCCGTAAGCTCGGGATCGAAGAAAACTCCTCTGTCCTTGATTATTATTTCCATAGCCTTTTCGTGGCTGAAAGCTTCCTTATAGGAACGCTTCGACGTCAGCGCGTCGTAAACGTCCGCGATAGAGAGTATCCTTGCGCAGAGAGGGATGTCCTCGCCGCTTATGCCGGTGGGATAGCCTGTGCCGTTCCATCTTTCGTGGTGGTACATAGCCATATCCCTTGCAATGTGCAGGAACTCGGTGTCCGCGCTTTCGTGTACTTCCATAGTGTCAAAAATCTTATCGATAGCGCTTGCGCCGACGCGTGAGTGATGGTATGAACCCTCCACGGAGCTGAATATGTTGCTGAACGTGTTTCCGCCTATCTGAGCATGGGTTTTCATATGCTCGAACTCTTCCTTGTCAAGGGAGGATTCCTTGCGCAAAACGCTGTCGTTTATGCCGATCTTTCCAATATCGTGCAGCGGAGCCGCCCTTACAAGGCTTCTTATATATTGAGGAGTAAGTATGTCCTTGTATTTGTCATGCTTGGAAAGCTCGTCTATGAAAACAGAGAAATATCTTGTAGTATTTTTGATATGACCGCCCGTTGTACCGTCGCGGGACTCCACAAGCTCCGCAAAGCAGGTGGACATAACGTCCTGAAGCCGTTCGATCACAGCGGTTTTCTCGTCCACCATGTATTCCAGCTTATGGCGGTATCCGTTCAGCTCTATATGGGTATCGATGCGGCTGAGCATTATCTCAGTCACAAAGGGCTTTCTGATAAAGTCCACCGCGCCCAGCGTAAGGCACTTCATCTCCATTGCGATGTCCGCTTCGGAGGTAAGGATTATAACGGGTATCTTTGTCAAATCGGGATCGGCTTTAAGCTTTGTCAGCACGGTGCAGCCGTCCATTTCGGGCATATTTATGTCAAGCAGTATCAGGTCGGGCTCGGCTTTTGTGAGAAATTTCAGAGCCTGAGCGCCTGAAACCGCCAGCGTGAGCCGATATCTTTCCCCTAAGAGCTGCTCGGCAAATTTAAGATTAGCGGGAACGTCGTCCACCACAAGAATATGTTTCTTTACCATCTCGGACATATACGTCAAAATCCTTTCAATTACAGCGGTGCAGCTACGATCGTACCGTCTTCCTCAAGCCTGATCTTTGTGCGGACATATTCGGTGTCTGCCTTGAATACCGCATCGTTTATGATGATCTTCACTCCCGGGTACATATAGCCGCGGCAGCTTACCGAAAGGTACTGTCTGCTGGCAAGAGTGATGTTGATCTCTTCGACTCGCTTGTTCAGATTTTTTATTTCGACTCCCAGAAGTATCTTCTGGCGGCAGGCGTTTCCGAGGATCTTTTCCTTGTCCTCGGGCAGACTGCGGAGCTCTTTTTTCTTTTCGTTGAGGAAGTTGATTATCAGAGTAACATCGTTTATGCTCTTCTGATTTTTTTCGATCTCCTTCATCAGCATATCTCTTTCCTCTGCAAGCAGGGCGTTGTCGCCTATGGTCAGCATGGTAGGAGTGTAGTTTTTCGTACCTATGTTGGAAATCTCCACGCTGCTGAGGCTTGTGTACTTTCCGCCCATGAGACCGCCGGTGTTGCCCTTTACGCAGAGCTCTCCGCAGTAGACGTCGCAGATAACGAAGTTGGAGGAGGTGAGAGTACCGTCGCACTTGATATCGGAGCGTTCGCAGAAGTTAATTGTCACGGAGCCGTGAGCGACCACCTTGGAGTTGATGCAGCCTTTTTTGATGATGACGTCGCCGTCGGCTTCAAGCTGTGCGCCGTTGACGTTTCCCGCAACGATGATGTTTGCGTTGGAGGATATTTTAAAGCCCTCCATTACCTCGCCCTTTACAACCACGTCGCCCACGAAGCTGATGTTTCCCACGGAAGCGTCCACATCGCCTGCGATAGTGACAACGTTGTCAATAACAAAAGCGTTGTTCTTAAAATTGATATTTCCGTCGATAAGAGCGATTATCCGTGTGCCGTCCTCGGTAAGCTCGGTATTTGTACCGATTGTGTAGGCAGCCTTTTTGCCTACGACCTGCCTGAGGGTTTTTCCGCGGACGTCCGTGCCGGGCATACCCTCGGTGGGCAGAGTGATATCTGCAATGACGTCGCCCCTGTGAACAGTGCGTACAAGACCGAGGTTTTTATAGTCAACAAAGCCGTGCTCGTCTTCGACAGGAGCGATCTCAACCTTTTTATCGTAGCGGTAGGTTATCGTTCCGTCAGTGCCGTTTACCGGAGGAGTCCAGACCGCAATAAGGGTACGGTCGCCGTAGAGCTTTTTATCGGCGATCTTATTGACGGCTTCTTCATTTATACCATATGTAACGTTAGCTTCCGCAAGCTTGCGCATGATAGTTTCGGCAGTAATTTCCGCGCCGCCGTTTACGGGAGGCTCGACTGTGATATAAGCCTCCGAACCGTTGGATACTACCGTAACGGAAACCTCGCTGTCAACGGGGAGTTTTAAGATATTATTATCAGGCATAGTATCGCCCTCCGTTTCTTTATCAAACATACTTAAAGTTCAGGACATATTTATACAATTACATTATACACTATTTACTCAAAAATTACAATAGCTGTTAGAGACTAATTTCAAATTTAATGCATTTTTAACAAATAGTCTGTCTTTTTCACAAATTTTAAAAAGGCGCTTATGGTAAAAGTGTACAAATAAGCGGTGATATAGTTTTGCTGGCTGCGAATTGTTTGGGAGAACAGTTGCGGTAATAAGTACCCGCCATACAAAAACCAAATAAATCAGGTAACCGACAAATCTGCCCGCCCCCCTTGAGGGGCATAGCCAAATTAATAGTCCGAACATTTTACGCAGTGGAGTGACTTTCTTGCACTGCGTGCAAGTGCCCGCGGGGGCTCCCCGCTCAAAATTTAGTACACCAAATTATCCCGCAAATATTGCAATGCGCGGAAAAATATGCTATACTGATACGGTGAACTTCGGTTCAACTTTTCAACCGGGAAAGGATTGTTCAAATGGGAAAGGCATTGATCATCGGCTGCGGCGGCGTTGCCTCCGTGGTTATCCACAAGTGCTGTCAGAACTCCGAGGTCTTTGAGGAGATAATGATAGCGTCACGCACTAAGTCCAAATGCGACGCTTTGATGGAAAAGCTTCAGGGCAAAACAAAAACCAAAATATCCACCGCCAAGGTAGACGCGGACAGCGTAAGCGAGCTTACCGCTCTTATGAAAGAGTTCAAGCCCGAAATATGCATAAACGTTGCGCTGCCATATCAGGATCTTACCATTATGGACGCTTGTCTCGAATGCGGCGTACACTACATGGATACCGCAAACTACGAGCCGGAGGATACCGCGAAATTTGAGTACAAATGGCAGTGGGCGTACCGTGAAAAATTTGAAAAGGCGGGACTTACCGCGCTTCTCGGAAGCGGCTTCGACCCAGGTGTTACTGGAGTTTTCTGCGCTTACGCCCAGAAGCACTACTTTGACGAGATAAACTATATCGACATTCTGGACTGCAACGCGGGTGATCACGGCTACCCGTTTGCGACAAATTTCAATCCCGAAATAAATATCCGCGAGGTGTCCGCAAAGGGCAGCTATATCGAGGACGGCAAGTGGATAGAGACCGAGCCTATGGAGATCAAGCGGGTGTATGATTTCCCCGAGATCGGCGAAAAGGACATGTACCTGCTTCACCACGAGGAGCTTGAATCGCTGGCTCTGAACATAAAGGGTATCAAGCGCATACGCTTTTTCATGACATTCGGACAGAGCTATCTTACACATCTGAAATGTCTTGAAAACGTGGGTATGACTTCCATTGAGCCTATCGACTTCGAGGGAAAGAAGATAGTTCCGCTCCAGTTCCTTAAAGCTGTCCTGCCCGACCCTGCTTCACTGGGTCCACGCACAAAGGGCAAGACCAACATCGGCTGCATAATGCAGGGCAAAAAGGACGGCAAGCCTGTCAAGTATTACGTTTACAACGTGTGCGACCATGAGGAATGCTACAAGGAGGTAGGCTCTCAGGCGATATCCTATACAACGGGCGTACCCGCAATGATCGGCGCAATGATGATACTTACGGGCAAATGGAAAAAAGCGGGAGTATGGAATATAGAGGAATTTGATCCCGACCCGTTCATGGAGGCTCTTAACAAGTGGGGACTTCCTTGGAAAGAAAGCTTTGATCCTAAGCTTGTGGATTAACTCACAAACTATCGGCAGACAGGAAAGGTTTTATGGCTGTTTCCTGCCTGCCGAAATTTTTGGACATACTTTTTATGTCGAGCAAACCTTTCCGATTTTCCCGCGACTTTATAAGTGAAAGCTTTCAAAAAGGCTGAGCCTTTACCCTTATTGGCGTACCACGTCGGCAAAAGTAAAATTCTTCCATGAATTATACATGATTTTTTACGTCACATATTTAAATGAGGTACTTCAAATGAATAAAACCGATCTTACAGAATACGCAGACCTCCTGCTAAATGCGGCGCTCTATAAGTGCGGCAACATCGCGGACGCGCAGGACTTGGTTCAGGACACCCTGCTGGCGGCTCTTGCTGCTATGGCTAAGAAGCCCCTAAACGACCCAAAGGCTTGGCTTATGACCGTTCTGAACCGCAAGTACTACGACCTGCTTCGCAGAAAATACAACAAGCCTACGGTGTCCTTTGACGTGGCGGCTGACGTCCCCGACGACAGCGAACTGTACGAAGCTGTGGAAAAATCCGACGAAGCCGAGGCTATCAGGCGGTGTCTTGCCTATCTGACAGGGCTGTACCGCGAAGTAATGGTGCGGTACTATATGCACGGTGAAAAGATAAAGGACATTGCCGTCTCGCTTGGCATTTCGGAAAACACAGTGAAAAGTCGTCTTGACGCGGGAAGAAAGCGTATTGGAAAGGAGTTTGCTATGGAAAATTACACGAAACAAAGCTATGAGCCTGAAAAGCTCTATGTGACCAATTCGGGACGGGAAAGTCTTGAAAGCGAGCCGTTCAGTCTTGTGGGGGATAACCTGATTGCCATGAACCTGCTTATCCTTGCATACGAAAAGCCCGTGACCGTTACGGAGCTTGCAAAGGCTATAGGCATAGCCACGGCGTATATCGAGCCTGTTGTTGACAAGCTTGTAAGCGGCGAACTTATGAAGCGTATCGGCGACAAGGTCTACACCGATTTTATAATTTACACCGAGGCGGACAGAACTGCCAACACCGCCCTTGAAAAGCAGATCGCGGACAGTATTTACAAAGACGTCTGGGCAATTATGGACAAGGGCTTTGAGGAACTGCACTGCTGCGATTTTTACAAGCGTCAGACCGAATCACAACAGGTCAAGCTTGACAGCTTTTTTGCGGTGCGGACTTTGCAGCACGCGGTGATCGGCGTCCGAGACGAGGTTTATGGTGGATTAATGCCGTTTGAGGAATATCCCGACCGTCCCAACGGCGGCAAGTGGTTTGCAATGGGCAGCCGCTATCCTGCGAATTATGATTACAGCGGACAGAATTATGAATACGGAAAATACTATATAAGCGGCGAATCGTGCAGCAGCCATATTGTCAACTGTGACGGATATGAACAAATAAAAGATCTTGAGCTGACCTTGTGCGAATACAACACTCTGCTTGGCGGTACACAGATCGGTAGGCGCGGCAGACTGAAACGGCGCATGACTGACGTGGAGGTCGGTCAGATGCTTTACGCTATCCACAGTGGCAAGGAAGAGCAGATCCCTGTAATAAGCGCAGCCTGCTTTGAGAATTTCGACACTTTTATTGAAAGACGTTACCTTGCCAATGACGGCGAAAAGGTGGTCTGCGCCGTACCCGTTATTACCGACAAGGAGCGTTATGCTCTGTACGAGTTAAGCGAAAAGTATGATAATATCATTGCGGAAAAATTCCATGACGAATTTATTAAGCTTATGAAAAATCCCGTAAAGCTTCCCCCGCATTTGAAGTCCGTCCCCGAGTGGCAGAGATATATGGATTGCTGCTCAACGGTTTCCATGCGTATTGCAAAAAATGCGCTGGATAACGGACTGTTCCCCAAGTGTGCGGATTACCCAGCACCCGCGATACTGCTCTCGGTTCGGGAGGATTAATACCGAATACCGTCAACCCTCCGAGCAGTCCCGAATATCTTTAAACATATATAACCTCTCCTAAGTCATATATTTGCGGCAGTTCCCCGTGATCTTCATGGGGAACTGTTTTTTTGTACAAAATTTTTCGGTAGCACTTGAATATTTCTTTAAAATGGTGTACAATTACAATATGTATTGCCAAAAATAACGGGAGGAACTGCCAATGAACTGGACGGAAGTAAACATCTACACCACAACCGAGGGTATCGACCCTGTGTGCGGCTGTCTGCTTGGGATAGGCGTTACAGGGTTTGTGATAAAGGACGCAAAGGATTTTGAGGAATTTCTCGCCGACAAGAACGGAAACTGGGATTACATAGACGACGATCTGATGAACCTTAAGGACTGCGAGACCTGCGTTACGGTGTACCTTCCCGACGACTCGCAGGGGGCGGATATGCTTTCCGCGCTGCGCTCGGAAATGTCCGCGCTGAAGGAAAGGGACGAAAACAATGCTTTCGGCAGACTTGCGGCGGAGCTTGCAAACGTCCGCGAGGAGGACTGGGCTAACAACTGGAAGCAGTACTTCAAGCCCCTGACCGTGGGCGAAAAGCTTGTTATAAAGCCGTCGTGGGAAAATTACGACAAAAAAGACAGCAGAACTATCCTTGAAATAGACCCCGCTTCAAGCTTCGGAACGGGTCAGCACAACACCACACAGCTTTGTCTGGAGCTTATTGAAAAAAATCTCCGCGAGGGCGACAGGGTTCTCGATCTGGGCTGCGGAAGCGGCATACTGTCCATAGCGGCGGTGCTTCTGGGAGCGGAGGAAGTTACGGCGGTGGATATCAGTCAGAACAGCGTGGAGACTGCCAAGGGAAACTCTGCCAAAAACAATATTCCCGCTGAAAAGTACACGGCGTACTGCGGCGATATTATCAGCGACAATTCTCTTGTTGAAAAGATAGGCGGCGGTTTCGACCTTATTGCGGCGAATATCGTTGCGGACGTGCTTATTGCAATGTCCCCGCTGTTTGAAAAATTTGTTAAAGCGGGCGGCACGCTTATTCTTTCGGGAATTATCACCGAGCGCGCCGACGAGGTTGTGGAAGCGGTTAAGTCCAAGGGCTATACCATGCTTGAACTGCGTGAAAAGGACGGCTGGGCGGCGGTTGCCTTTAAGAAGTTATAATAGGGAGATGATTATATGCCAATAGAATTAGAGGCTCTTATCAAAGCTGGAAAAATACCATGTTCCGAAGAAGCAGCTCAAATCATTATGTATGAGTTAGAAAGAGGAAATAAAATAAAAACATTCGGTGACGTTGGAACATTGCCTGATAACACTTATTACATTGTGGTTTTTGAAGATTTTCCGAAAGGTGATTATCCTAATATAAAAACTCGGCATCGTAAAGATAATGTTGAGTTTATGGTAATTTGTTTTTCTGATAATTACGGAGGACTTGAAATTCTTTTTAATTTCTGATTTCAATTTGGAGCTGAACGCATATGATAAAACAAATAACAAAAGAAAACATTCCCGAATGTGTAAAAGTCATCAGAGAAAGCTTTCTGACGGTGGCGGAGGAATTCGGTATAACTCCCGAAAATGCGCCGAGATTCACAGCTTTTGCGGTTACGGAGGACAGGCTTTATTGGCAGTTCGACAGTGAACACAGACCTATGTTCGCATACTTCAAGGACGACAAAATCGTGGGGTACTGCTCACTTTTCCTTATGGGGGACGGCGTGTGCGAGTTTAACAATTTATGCACTCTGCCCGCCTACAGGCACAATAAGATAGGCGAAAAGCTTCTGCTGAACGCATTTGAACAGGCGAAAAAGCTGGGCTGTTCAAAAATGACATTATCGATTATTGAGGAAAACAAGCGTATGCGCAGGTGGTACGAAAACCACGGCTTTATACATACGGGTACGGAAAAGCTTGATTTTTTCCCGTTTACCTGCGGCTACATGGAAATAGAATTTTAATAAAGGGGTACTTTTATGACGATACTATATTCTTCGGAAAATAAAATTTTCAGCTATGACGAAAGCGACAGGTCGCTGACGGAAATTCCCTGCGGCAGGATAACCAAATACAGAGAGACTGTCCGCGGGATACAGCAGCGCAAGGAGTGGAAAACCACAGGCACGGGCGCGAACTTTATGGGTATGGCTTCAGCGGACATGATCGACGCGGACGAGCTTCCCGTGCAGATAAGCGGTCTTGGGGTACATGGGGACGAGCTTGTCTACGGCGTAAATCTGGAAGCGGTGGGAAGTCTGTACCACCGAAGCTTCGACCCCTCCGACGACTGCGAGGGTCTTGTACGCGCTTCAAACGAGTTTGTTTTCGGTTCGTTCGATATAAAGGACGACAAGCTTGCGGTGTGCATGGGAGCGTCCAACTTTCAGCATATCGCGGTAATGGATATGAACGGTCATTATGACGAGTACACCGACGGCGACACCACCGAGGAAAATCCCTGCTGGGCGGCGAAAAAGAACGGCGTTTACTTTTCCACGGCGGGATACGCGAGAAACCAGAACGGCGTAATATCGGCGACAAGTCCACGCTCTATCGCATATCTCGATCTGGACAAAAAGTCCATGTCTGAAATTGTTTCGGACGAAAGCTATGATTACCTTCACGTCCGTCAGGACACAAACGGCGATCTGTACTACATACGTCAGCCCTACGGCGGCGAAAAGCCTCAGGGAGGAATTACCTTTAAGGACGTTGTTCTGTTCCCCTACAGGCTGATAAAGGGCATATTCGGCTTTCTGAATTTCTTTACCACTATTTTCGGGGGAGAGTCCCTCAAAACAGGCGGATCGGCAAACGGCGCGAAATTCAAGCAGCGTTCCCAAAAGGAAATGATTATCGAGGGCAACGTTATCAACGCGGAAAAGCTGGACAAAATAAACGAAGCAAACGGTGACAAGCACGGCGGTATCATGCCCGCAAGCCGCGTGCTTATCAGGCGTACCGCGGACGGCAGCGAGGAGATCATCAAAAAAGGCGTGCTGGACTACATACTTGACGGTGACGGAAATGCCATTGTTTCAAACGGCAGACATCTTCTGCGTATCGACAGGGACGGAAATGAGACCCATATTGCAAAGGCTAAGCTGGCTGTAAATCTGGCTGTAAAAGACTGAACCGTAAATGCGTCTGCAATTTATCAACTGAAATTCTGAGGACGAGATGCTATGAAAAAAAATAATACTCTCATAATTATTTTAGCAGTGATGCTGATTAGTATTCTCGGGACTGCTTTATGCGCGTTCTGTTATGCTCAGACGTTGCGTGAGCCTGCGTTATTCGCGTGCATAGCATTCGGGACGGTCGCCGCTCACTTTCTTATAATGTTTTTTTCCGGACCTGCCGTTTCTATGATCTTCGGAAAGAAGTTCAACTATAATTCACCTTGGTTTCAGCAGAAGGAGTTTGAGAAAAAACTATATAAAATACTAAGAGTCAAAAAGTGGAAAACAAAGGTTTTGGCGTATGACAGCGATGAATATTCGCTGAAAAAGCATACGGCGGAAGAGATCGTCATGAATATGTGTCATGCGGAGGTCGTTCATGAGGTAATCGTTGTGGCAAGCTATTTGCCGCTGCTGGGAGGCTTGTTCATATCGCACTGGGGCTTGCTTTTGCTGACGTCATTTGTTTTCAGCTGCTTTCATTTGATATTTGTGATAATTCAAAGATATAACCGTCCGAGATTTATACGGTTTGGCAGAGGGCATAAATAATTTGAGTTCTATGATCAGAAATCAGATGTCAACCGTTCGGCATGGACTGCAGCAGACTAAGAAAGGAAGAATTTTTATGACCGAAAAGGAAAAAATGCTTGCGGGAAAAATCTACGACCCCAGCGACGAAACTCTTGCCGCTATGAGAATGAACGCTCACAAGCTTTCACAGCGTTACAACAATACCTTTGAGGACGAGGAACAGCTCCGCAAAGCTATTCTGGACGAGCTTATCCCGAACAGGGGAAGCGTTTTTTTGCAGGGTCCCATATATTTCGATTACGGTGTTTTCACCAAATTCGGCGATGGCTGCTATGCAAATTTTAATCTTACGGTTCTGGACTGCTGTCCCGTCACTGTCGGGGACAACGTTTTCTTCGGTCCCAACTGCATGATAGCGACTCCCGTACACCCATTCCTGCCGGCAGAGCGCAGCATGAAGCAAAAGCCCGACGGTACGATGTACGACGACGAGTACGCAAAGCCTATCACTATCGGCTCAAACTGCTGGATTGCAAGTAACGTTGTGATAATTGGCGGCGTGACGATAGGAGAGGGCTGCGTTATCGGCGCGGGAAGCGTTGTTACGCGTGATATTCCTCCGAATTCTCTTGCGGCGGGAAATCCATGCAGGGTAATTCGGGAAATTACCGAAAAGGATTCGCTGAAATATAAAAGCGAGCTGTTTTAAATAAATATTGATTTTGGCAGGCACAAAGAGAGCAGGTTCAGCCTGCGGGAAAGGAAGATAAAATTTGTCGGCAAAAAAAGCAAAAAATTACGGAAATGAAAGCATTACCAAGCTGAAAGGCGCGGACAGGGTAAGAAAGCGTCCCGCGGTAATTTTCGGCTCGGACGGTATCGAGGGCTGTGAGCATTCGGTTTTTGAGATAATCTCAAACTCCATAGACGAAGCCCGCGACGGAAACGGCGACAGGATAATCGTCACCTATTATCAGGACAATTCCGTGGAAGTCGAGGACTTCGGTCGCGGCTGTCCCGTTGACTACAACAACGCGGAGCAGTGCTATAACTGGGAGCTTGTCTACTGTGAGCTTTACGCGGGCGGCAAGTATCAGAATAACGAAAGCGGCGACTATGAATACTCACTCGGTCTGAACGGTCTGGGCGCGTGTGCTACTCAGTATTCCTCGGAATATACCGACGTTGAGATCTACCGCGACGGCTTCAAGTACAATCTGCACTTTGAAAAGGGCGAAAATGTGGGAGGTCTGCAAAAGGAGGAAACCAC
>JAIEDQ010000222.1 GCA_029067895.1 Oscillospiraceae bacterium
AGGTCGGGAAGCTCCTTTGCCTTGATCTCGTTAAGCTTGATCTTAAACTCGCAGAGCTGTCCGGCAATCTCTTCCATCTGATAATTTTCGGGGAAAGTAACGTTGATCGTAAACTCCTCTCCCGTGCTCTTGCCGACGATCTGCTCCTCAAAGCCGGGAATGAAAGTACCCGAACCGAGAGCAAGCTCATAGTTGGAATCCTTGCCGCCCTCGAAAGGAACGCCGTCCTTGAAGCCTTCAAAGTCAATAACAGCAACATCGCCGTTTTCTGCGGGTCTGTCCTCAACGGTAACAAGACGTCCGTTTCTCTCTCTGAGAGCCTGGAGCTGCTTGTCAATATCCTCGTCTGTAACAGCATTGACAATTTTTTCAACTTCTATACCCTTATAGTCGGAAATTTCAACATCGGGCTTTACCATAACAGTAACCTTGAATTTTACGCCCTCGCTTTTGTTTGCGGATTCAACAGCGATCTCGGGGGTCGCGATCAAATCGTAGTCCTCCTCTTCAAGAACCTTGGTTATATCGGTTCTTACAAGATCGTTTACCGCGTCCTCAAAGAAAACATTCTCGCCGTAAAGCTGCTCGATCATTTTTCTGGGAGCCTTTCCTTTTCTGAAACCGTTGATGTTGATTTTTCCGCGGGCTTTCAGATACGCACTCTGGAGAGCCTTTTCAAAGCCCTCTGCGTCCACGCTGATTATAAGCTCATATTTTGTAGCTTCAATTTTATTTGCTGAAACCAAACCCATTTGTAACGTCCTCCAATATTAAAACTTAGCTCTGCCGCAAGACGCGGAAAAGCGGCAGAACCGCCTGAGCCTTAAAACACACTAAACATTATAACATATCTAAAATAAATTTACCATAGATAATGCAACATTTCGCCATTTTATACAATTTATACCACCAATTCAGGGCAAAATTGCACAAAATCGCTTGCAATCAGATGAAAATTTATACCGTCCCGTTCTCCGCAGACTGCATTTTTATGCGCTCTGCCGTGAAGATGTCCGTAGTAGCACTCCTTTATGCCGTACTTAAACATCACATCAAGAATGTCGTAATTGCTCTCGTTCCCGTAAACAGGCGGATAGTGCAAAAACACGATCGGTTCAAGATTTTCCTTTAACGCCGACTGAATAGAGACTTCCAACCGCTGTGCCTCCCTCGCCAGCACCTTTGCGTCGGCGGGAACTTCCGTTTCGTTTATCCAACCTCGTGTACCGCAAATGCCGTACTTCCCGTAGGAATAGTGATTGTTATGCAGGAACTGTATTGTCCCAAAGCCGTTTTCCAAGACAAATTTGTTAAGCTTGGAAACCGTTGACCACCAGTAATCATGGTTGCCCTTTGATATTATCTTCCTGCCGTTGAGACCGTTGATATACTCGAAATCAGCCTTTGCCTCTTCCAGGTTCATGCCCCATGAAATATCCCCCGGAATAACCACCGTATCCTCCTCGGAAACGGTTTTGTTCCAGTTTTCGGTAAGCTTTTCCATATGGCTGTCCCAGCCGCCGAAAATGTCCATAGGCTTATCAACCGACAGCGACAAGTGCAGATCGGCTATTGCAAACAAAGACATTTAGTCACCCTTAAACGGAAAGCTGTTTCAGGACATAATCCTGCTGCTCTTCCCTTGCAATAACGTCCTTGAAGCGACGCTCCTTGGTTTTCAGAGCCGCAAGAGACTTGGGTATCTCATATCCCGAAAGCTCCGCAAGACGGTCTATCATCTCAAACTCGCCGATCTCGGAAGTCTTGCCGTCAATAGCTTCCAACACGCTTGCGCTGAACTTGTAGGGGCTTGCCGTGGAAGCGATAACAGTCTTGGTGGTGTCCCCAGTCTCCGCGCGGTAGTCCTCGTAAACCTTTACCGCAACCGCAGTGTGGGTATCGAGAGTGTAGGAATATTTATCGTAAATTCTCTTGATAGTGTCCTTTGTAGCCTTGTCGTCACAGAAGCCGGCTACAAACTCGTCCTCAAGCTTAGCCTTGATCTCGTCCGTGACCTCGTATCTGCCGTTCTTGGCAAGTGAACCGAACCACTCGCGTATCATCGCGTCGTTCTCGCCGCACATGAGGTAAAGAAGTCTTTCCAGATTGCTGGAAATAAGGATATCCATAGAGGGCGAAATAGTCGTGATAAACTCGCGGTTTCTGTCGTACACGCCCGTGGTAATGAAGTCGGTAAGCACCTTGTTGGAGTTTGAAGCGCATATCAGCTTGTTCACGGGCAGACCCATATGCTTCGCGTAGTAAGCTGCAAGAATGTTTCCGAAGTTTCCTGTGGGAACAACAATGTTGATCTTGTCGCCCGCAGAAATCTCCTCATCCTTGACAAGCGTTGCATATGCGGAAATATAGTAAATAATCTGCGGAGCAAGACGTCCCCAGTTAATGGAGTTTGCGCTGGAGAACATCATCTTGTTGGCTTCAAGCTTTGCCTTGACGTTTTCATCTGTAAAGATAGCCTTAACGCCGTTCTGGCAGTCGTCAAAGTTGCCCTTTATACCGCATACCGCAACGTTTCCGCCGTCCTGAGTGGTCATCTGACGCTTCTGCATAGGACTTACGCCGTCCTCCGGATAAAACACCATGATCTGTGTGTCGGGAACGTCTGCAAAGCCCTCGAGAGCGGCTTTTCCCGTATCACCCGAAGTTGCAACCAAAATTATGATCTTCTTGTCAATGTTGATCTTTTTAGCGGAAGTTGTAAGCAGGTACGGCAAGATCTGCAAAGCCATGTCCTTGAAAGCGCAGGTAGGACCGTGCCAGAGTTCGAGAATATAAGTTCCGTCAAAAAGATGAGATATCTCGGAAATATTTTCCGTTGCAAATTTTTTGTCGTTATAAGCGTTATCGGTGCAGTATCTTATTTCGGCATCGGTAAAGTCCGTAAGATATTTTGCGAAAATATAAGCCGCCCTGTCGGAATAGCTCATATCCCCCAGCTTAACGATCTCGTCCATAGAAATTGCGGGTATTTCGGACGGAACAAAAAGTCCTCCGTCAGCGGAAATTCCCTGCACGATAGCCTCAGCGGAAGTCATCTTCACGCCGCTGTCTCTTGTGCTTTTGTAGTACATAGCCAACATTCCTTTACAAAAATTTACATTTATCTGCTCGCATCGAAAGCGTTTTCAACATATTGAAATCCGACGACCTTTC
The DNA here is from genome assembly GCA_029067895.1 of Oscillospiraceae bacterium. GTDB lineage: Bacteria > Bacillota > Clostridia > Oscillospirales > Ruminococcaceae > RGIG8773. The sequence continues at coordinate 3,175 of JAIEDQ010000222.1, forward strand.
TGTTCGCGACCGTCACCCACGCCACATCAAACCTCGGCTGCAAGTCGTGAGGAAAGCGGTAGGAATACTCCTCGGACGTTCGGATCATCATTTTTTTCTTAGCCGCCGTAACGGCTTCCAGACCGTTCACAAGCGGTTCGGGAGTACGTGTCTTTACCTCCACGAACGCGATAATGCCGTCCTTTTCGGCAATAATGTCAAGCTCCCCGCCCTTTATGCGGTAATTCCGTCTGACGATTCTGTACCCCTTTTTTTCAAGGTAGTAGGCAACGGCTTTTTCGCCGAACTGCCCCAGTTCCTGTCTATCCATTTTTCAGCAGCTTCTTTAAGAAAGACATTCTGTGAACGGGCGAAGGACCGTACTTCAGTATCATCTCATTGTGCAGCTTAGTGCCGTAGCCCTTGTGCTTTTCAAAGAGATACTGCGGATACTCCTCCGCAAGCTTTTTCATGTATCTGTCACGGCTGACCTTTGCCAATACCGAAGCCGCAGCAATGCTTGCTGACAAGCCGTCTCCCTTTACAACTGTTTGAGCGGGGCACTTTAGCTCCGGCAGACGGTTTCCGTCTATGATCGCCATATCGGGAGTTAGCCCAAGACCCTCCACAGCTCTCCTCATGGCAAGCATGGTCGCTTGCAAAATATTGAGCCGCTCGATCTCCTCAACGGTCGCCGTTGCAACGCAGTAAGCCTTTGCTTTTTCGATTATTTCGTCAAACAAAGCCTCCCGCTTTTTCTCGGAAAGCTTCTTGCTGTCATTAAGACCGTCAATAAAAACGCCCTCGTCAAAAACAACGGCGGCAGCGTAAACGTCCCCCGCAAGAGGACCACGCCCCGCCTCGTCCACTCCGCAGAGTACGGGAGCGTCATTTCTTACAGCGCTGTCATATTCAAAAAGAGTCATATTTTCACAACCTCATGTGGGAAGCTCCAGAGTTATCCTCCCAAGCTTTCCTCCGCGAAATTCGTCAAGGACTGTTATCGCCGCCCGCTCGGTGTTGATCTCTCCGCCCGAAACAAGCATTCCGCGGGCTTTTCCCACCTTCTGGAGCAGCTCGTAGCCGTCCTCGTTTTCATCTGTCTGTATCTTGTACCTTGCGATAAGCTCGTCTCTGTACAGGTCGTTAAGCACATACAGCAAACGGCAGGCAAGAGTTTCCACGTCCACAACGTCGTCCTTGACCGCACCTGTGAAAGCAAGCTTCTCTCCCACGGACATATCCTCGAACTTGGGCCACAGAACTCCCGGCATATCCAAAAGCTCCATATCGTCGGAAAGCTTAACCCACTGCTTTGTTCTGGTAACGCCCGGACGATCCTCTACCTTAGCCTTTTTCTGTCCCGCAAGACGGTTTATAAAGGAGGATTTTCCAACGTTGGGTATGCCCACAACCATAAGGTGCAGAACGCGTCCCTCCATGCCCTTGGCTTTGTACTTTTCAATAAGCGGCGCAAGAGCCGACTTTACCGCAGGAGCAAACTTGTTAAGCCCCTTACCGCTTCGGCAGTCTGCGGCAATGACCGTCAGACTCTGGGAGCGGTAATGCTCCGCCCATTTTTGGGTAGCATTCTCGTCTGCGGTATCGCACTTATTCAGCACAACGATCCTTGGCTTACCCTCAATAAGGGACTGCAAATCTGGGTTTCTGCTGGACTCAGGTATACGCGCGTCAAGTATCTCAACCACCGCGTCCACCAAAGGCAGCGAAGCCTTGATCATGCGCTTGGTTTTGGTCATATGACCGGGAAACCATTGTATAGACGGTATTTCAGTCATTTTATCCTCCGATTAGGCGGGAGCGCCGATAGCATTAAAGGGGAAAATTCTGAAAACAACTTTTCCGAGAATATCCTCCTCGTTAACAAAGCCTACCCACTCGCTTCTGCTGTCTGTGGAATTCATTCTGTTGTCGCCCATAACAAAAACACAGTTCTCGGGAACGGTAACGGGATAATCGTGATAACCCTCGTCCTCCTTGGTAAGCTCAAGAATGTAGGGTTCGTCAAGAGCAACTCCGTCAACCTTTACCACTCCTGCCGCAGCGTCAACCTCCACAGTCTGGTTCTCAACAGCAATCACGCGCTTAACAATAGCCTTGCCCAGCTTTTCGCTGTTTACGATAACAATGTCCCCTGCCGCAGGTTCATAAAGCAGATGCGAAACGATCAGCCTGTCACCCTCGGTAAGGGTAGGCTGCATTGACGCGCCGTCTACGTTAGCGACCCGAAGAAGAAACGTAAATATAAGTATTACAACAAAAAATGCGCCTATGATAGTCTCCACCCAGTCGATAAATTCCTCGGCTGCGGTGACTTCTTTCTTCTTGTCAGCATCATCAAGCGCCTCGTAATTAAGCTCATATCCTGCCATAGCAAATGCCCTCCCGCAATTTTTATGTTATATATCAGACCGCTGATCCAAGCTCTTTCTTTTTGATCCTGATAAGCTCTTCTATTTTACTTTCGGCAGCCTCCCGCGCAATTCTGTCCATGCTGCTTATACTGAGTACTCCGCCTCTCGAAGCAAGCGCGTAAGGGTCTCCCAAAGTAATACTTCCGCCACAAAGCATCGCGCGTTCCTGTCTTGCCGCCATCTGTCTTTCTGCGGCGGACATATCCGACTTAAAATTCGTCGAATCCGACCACAGGTATTTTTCCGAAATGTGGTTATTGGGATTTTCAAACGTAAGGTTTTCCCGGTGCGCCTTGCTGTAGTATTCGCGGACGGCGTTTTCAGCATCCCGATACTGTTGGGCAAGTGAACGGATATAGGTCTCAGCGTAAATTCTTCCGCCCGGATCGACAGAAGCGCGCAGGTTTACCTCAAGCTCTTGGTGGTTTTCTTCCATATAGCGTGAAACAGCATCGGAAAAGTCCTTGCCCGCCGCAACAGCCTCCATCTCCAGCGCTATGTCCGAAGATGACTCAGACGCCGCTTTCAGACCGCTTTTGGAAATCTCCGCCGTATCGCGCGTCTTAACATAAACGTCCGTCTTTGCAGGCTTAGGTGCAGACTGCTCCCTTGTGCGCGCCGCTGCTGCGGAATACGCACTGACAGCCATTCCCGTGCTCTTAAAACCTATATCCATAATATCCCCTCCCAAAAGCCGAGCATTACCCATACCGCCCGACAGATTAAAATTCCCGTATCATTCGATCGTATGCTTTATCCGTTTCTCAAACAGCTTCCTGCCGAAGCGCAGTACATTCGTGTTTATAGCAAAAAAGGGACGCACAGTCCCTTTTCATAGCCGCATCAGCGAATCTGTTCTTTAACCTTTGCAGCCTTGCCGACTCTGTCACGGAGATAATAAAGCTTGCTGCGGCGAACCTTACCGCTTCTTACAAGCTCAACCTTGTCAACAACCGGCGAATGAACGGGGAATACTCTTTCAATGCCGCAGCCGTGTGCAACACGTCTTACGGTAAATGTCTCGTTGATCCCGCCGTGCTTCTTGGCGATAACAGTACCCTCAAAAACCTGAATTCTGTACTTTTCGCCTTCCTTGATCTTTACGTGAACCTTAACGGTGTCGCCCACGTTTACAACGGGAGCGTTCTCTTTAAGGCTGCTGTTGCTGATAAGCTTCAGTGCGTCCATGATATTTCCTCCTAAATTTCAAGACATTCTTACCTTTCGCAAGCATCCGCTCTCTGTGGCGGCATAAGGCAGCGGACTGTCCTTTTAATGTCTGCCTGCGGCTGAAACCGCCTGACAGGGCATTAATCTCGTCCGAACATAATTCGGGCGGATTTTTAAATGCTATATAATATTATCACATTTTTTCCCGAATTGCAAGCATTTTTTTACAAAAAAAGTTAAAATGTCACTTAAATAAAATCCTGACCATCTAAGCACAAAATTTTTGTGCGTTCTGCACAAATTTTTGTAAACTCAATTTTGCTATAGTCCGCAAAAGCGTCAGTGAAAACGCCTGCGTTAATGTTCATTTTCAGACCCGCGGGAAGCCTTACAAACACCCGCAGGAAACCGTCGCACAGCTCCGTTTCCATAACGTTAATATGCGGCTTTATGTCGGTCTTGACCATGCCCTTGCTTTTGGAACGCTTGTCCACCTCGATTTTGTCCTCCGCAAGCATTTTTTCAAGCATGGACAGCGTTTCACACGGCTCTGCCCCGCCGTGGAAATCTATTCTGTAGTCCGCGAAGCCAACGTCCTTGTTCTCGTACTGAGGCTCGAAAATCTCCAGTATCCGAAGTCCCTCGGGCATTTCCCTGTTGAGACTGTCCCGCAGTGCGGCAAAATCCGCAGGCTCTGTCACGGCAAAATCCATGAACTCCGCCCTGCCAATAACTCCGAGAGAAAGAGCCAAAGGGAAATTAAGGTAAATATGCGGATTGAAGCCCTCAGTGTACCAAACCGGTATCTTCGACCGCTTGAACGCCCGCTGCATCGTCCTCATCAAGTCCAGATGGGAAATATAAACGGCTCGTCCGCTTTTTTCAAACCTTGCCCTAAGATTTATCTTTTCCAAAGCACGCCCCTCCGATACACTTTGATACTCCGCAGCCCGAACATTTTTCACGGCAGTTCGGGGTGGTTACGCCCTCTCTCGCCTTTTGATTTTCCTTCACCAGAAACTCCTTTGAAACGAGATAATCAAGGTGCTGCCAAGGCATTACCTCGTCGTAGGCGCGCGCCCGATGTGCGTAGAAATCCACGTCCACACCTGTTTTCTCAAAGGCTTTCAACCACAGGTCGTACCGATAAAGCTCGTCCCAGCCGTCGAATTTGCAGCCAAGCCGCCAAGCCTCATAAATCGTGTCACAGAGCCGCCTGTCCCCTTTTGCCAGAACCGCTTCGAGTATGCTGACGCGGTAGTTGTGCCAGCTTACATTTATACGCTTGCGTGAGCGAATGCTGTCCAACAGAAGCTTCTGCTTGTGCTTTATCTCCGCTTCGGACGCCTGCGGCTCAAACTCGAACGGCGTAAACGGTTTGGGGACAAAGGTCGCGCAGCTTATAGATATCTGGATATGCTTGCCCCTCGGACGGTTTGGATTGCTGTAGAACAGGTCTGTGATCTTCTCGGCAAGTTCGGCAATGCCGCGTATATCGTCGTCCGTTTCGGTTGGCAGACCAAGCATGAAGTAAAGCTTTACCGCGGTGTAGCCGCCCTCAAAGAACGCCAGCCTGCACGCCCGAATGATCTCTTCCTCGGTAATGTTTTTGTTGATAACGTCCCGAAGCCGCTGCGTTCCCGCTTCGGGAGCAAAGGTCAGACCGCTTTTCCGCACCTTTTGTATCTGCTCCATAAGCTCGCCGCTGAATTTGTCTATACGCATTGATGGCAGGGACAGGTTAACGTTTTCCTTTTCGGTGTAGTCGGACAGCTGTGTCAGCGTTTCATTAATATCCGACAGATCACTGGTACTCAGCGATGACAGGGATACCTCCTCATAGCCCGTGGACTCACACAAGCTTTTGGTTTGCTTTACTATAGTATCGGAGCTTTTCTCCCTGAACGGACGGTAAATAAATCCCGCTTGACAGAATCGGCAGCCTCTTATACAGCCCCTCAGCACCTCCACCACCGCCCTGTCGTGGACTATCTCACAGTACGGCACAACAAAGGATTCGGGGTAGAAAACCTCGTCCAGATTCCTTATAATGCGCTTTCTTACAATGTGCGGCGCATGGGAACTGTTGGAAACAACGTCCTTGACCGTGCCGTCGTCATTGTAGTATACATCATAAAAGGACGGCACATAAATGCCCTCTATTTCTGCGGCGGCTTCAAGAAACTCTTTTTTGGAACAGCCCCGCTTCTTCAGGTCGGCGTATAAGTCCATAAGCTCAAGGTTGACTTCCTCGCCCTCGCCTATTATAAAAAGATCTATGAAGTCAACAAGCGGCTCCGGATTGCACACACAAGGTCCTCCGGCAACCACAATCGGCATATCGTCTGTACGGTCTTTCGCCTTTACAGGCAGTCCCGCAAGGTCCAGCATATTCAAAATATTGGTATAGCACAGCTCATACTGAATTGTAAAACCTATAAAGTCAAAGTCCTTTACAGGGTCGAGACTTTCCAGCGCGTACAGCGGAATGTCGTTTTCCCGCATAAGCTGCTCAAAATCCACCCAAGGCGCGAAAACGCGTTCGCACCAGAAGTTCTCCCGCTTGTTTTTCAGCGAGTAGAGAATTTTCATGCCCAGATGGGACATTCCCACCTCGTATGAATCGGGAAAACAAAACGCGAACCGAACGTCCACCTTGCTTTTATCCTTTACCACACTGTTAAGCTCCCCGCCTATGTAGCGCGACGGCGACTTAACTTTCAGAAGCAGATTTTCTATCCGGTTCTTAACCATATTTTAACATCCTTTCACTATACATCTGCCGAAACCGCCGAGATAAGCAGACAGCACAGCGTAATGTACAGCGTAAAATTTCCTTTTCCCAACACCGCGAACATTACCAAAACAGCAGCAATCAAGAAAATATTCAGCCATTTCAGATAGCGTTCAAGCAGGCAGGACAGCGAAAATCCGCACAAGCTCCTGATCAGCAGCACTATTAGCTTCCCGCCGTCCAGATATTGAAGCGGAAGCAGATTGAACGCGCCTATGACCGAGTTCACCGCCGCAAATATCCTTACCGATGGATATTCCGAAGCCGACAGCAAAGCCGCCGCAAGAAAATTTGCCGCACTTCCCGCTGTCAGCACCGCAAACTGCTTTCGGAATCCTGTAAAGTCTAACAGCTTGTCAGTAATAAGCTTAATTCCCGCGCCGTAAAATACCAGTCTTTTAACGGGGATACCGCAAAACCGCATGACAGCAAGGTGTCCCAGCTCGTGCCAGATACAGGCAGCAAGTCCGAGAAGCGCATAACGGTTGTCCCCGATCAGCATAAGAAGCGTTACAGCCGCAAAAAAGCTGAAATCAAACGCCGCCGTAAATCTCCTGAACCGCAGCTCAAACATTATTTATCGGTGCAGATCCAAGAAAATCGGCTATCGCAGCAAACGCCTCAACAACAGTGCTTTCCGAATTGAACTTGCTTTCGTACAACTCAAAAATGTCCGCAGCCATGTCTCCGTTTAAAATATTTACCGCCACGAAGCCAATCGCAAGAAGCACGCACAGTATCGCCTGAAGCGTTAAGGTGTCCCAGAACGACGCGTTTTTTCCTTTGGATTCGGGAGTTACCGTATCCGCTCGCTTATTCCCTGCCGCAGAGTTTTGTTCATTGTGTAAAGCTTCACTGCTTGTCAGATTTTCCTGCATATCAACATCTCCTTTTGTACCATAAATATTGGCAAAAGAAGCGTTTTATGCATAGCTCGTCTGTAAAGTTTATTGCTTTTACATCACTTTTTTATTCGGATTATCGAATTTTGTGGGTACTCCTTTTCGCATGGGATACGAAGCTTCATCATGGCATGATTTGCGCTTTCGATCGGTTCCCCATCACCGTTGTAAAGCTCCTCTACTTTGAGCGTATCAAAAATTTTTCCCGGAGCAAGAATCTCAACCTCGTCTCCTTTGAGAAATTTATTTCTCTGAGTACAGTAAAGATATCCGCCTTTACACTCATCAACTATCGCAGCTACGTCATATTCTCTTATATAGCCGCTGCTTTCGTAGTACTGACAATCCTTTGGGTGTCCGAAGAAAAATCCTGTGCAGTAAGGACGGTGACTGACCTTGAACACTTCGTCACGAACCCATTGTGGAAGCTTGTAGTTGTCTTGATCTTGCTTTAAAATATCTACCGCCATTCGGTAGGCGTTTGTCACAACAGAAACATAGTAGGAGGACTTTGCCCGTCCCTCGATTTTAAGGCTTGTAACCCCTGCTTTGACAACTTTATCCAGATGTTCTATCATGCAAAGGTCTTTCGCATTCAGAATGTACGTACCCGAACTGTCCTCTGCAATCGGATAGTACTCCCCTTTTCTGGTCTCCTCCATCAAGCTGTAGCTCCACCTGCAAGGCTGAGCGCACTCGCCGCGGTTTGCATCACGGTTTACCAGATACTGGGAAAGCAGACACCGTCCCGAAAAGGACACACACATAGCCCCGTGTACAAATGCCTCTATATCCAAATCGGCAGGAGTTTTCGCCCTTATCTCAGCAATTTCTTCCAGTGAAAGTTCTCGTGCGACGACGACCCGCTTCACTCCCATGTTATAGAGCTCCCGAGCGGTGACATAGTTTACGATACCCGTCTGGGTGGACATATGCACATCCATGTCGGGACAGTATTCTTTCACAAGGGACAGCAGTCCCAGATCGGCTACGATAACCGCGTCCACACCGCAGTCGCTTGCTTCTTCCATAAACTGCCTGAAATGGGGTATCTCGCTATTTCTCGGCAAAGTGTTGCAAGTCAGATAAATCTTCACGCCCTTTAAGTGTGCAAGCTCAACCGCTGCTTTAAGGGAATCATATGTGAAATTTTCGGGACCTGCGCGCATACCGAAGCTTTGTCCGCCCAAATAGACCGCGTCCGCACCGTAATCCACCGCCGCCCGCAGGCTTTCAAAGCTTCCTGCGGGAGACAGCACTTCAAGGTTCTCCAAATTCATAAATCCTCCGTATCATACAAAAGATCATACAAGTCCCGCTTCGACAAGGTTTTGATTGTGCTCGTCGAGGGTCTCGGCATAGTAAAACTCACCCGTTTCAAGGTTGGAACAGAAATAGTAGTAGTCCGTTTCAGCAGGATAAAGCACCGCATTTATCGCGTCCAGACCGGGATTGCAGATAGGTCCTGGAGGAAGTCCTGCGCCCTGATATGTATCGTATGCCTTGAACATGGTCTCGGATTTAAATTCAATGTTGGGCTTAATTATATTCTCCACATAGTTTGTAGTCGGGTCGGACTGGAGCAGCGGGTACTCATCGGGATTATTCAGACGATTGAAAAATACCGAAGCAACCATCTTCATATCCCTTGTGTTAGCCGCCTCCGCCTGAACTACCGAAGCAAGAGTGAGAACCTCCTCAAGCTCCATATCAAGGTCTCTCATACGTCCGTAAAGATCGGGAGTTACCCTTGCATCAAAGTTCCTGTAGATTTTTTTTGCAACTACGCGCGGATCTTCCTCAACATAGAACTGATATGTATCGGGGAAAAAGTACCCCTCCATTTTGTAAAATTTCAAGGAACTGATCCTGACCTCTTCTTCAAAATCAAAACCAAAACCGCCTGCGTTGAATACCTTTATAAATTCCTTGGCATCACACACGTTCTTTTCCTCAAGCTTTTGGGCAGCTTCAAAAAGCGTTATTCCCTCGGGAAATACCACGTCCGCGGTCTCGCGCTGATTCTCCACTTCCTCCTGCAAGGTTTCAATAAGCGTGTTGTAGTCCATTTTCGGGGACAGCGTGTGCGTTCCCGCTATATAAGTACCGTCCGCTCCCTTGAATTTTGAAAAAAGCCTGAACAGATCCACATTTGAAATGATGCCCTCGCTGTAAAGCTGCTCAGCAATGTCTGCGGTACTCGAATTCATAGGTATCTCGATCACAAGCTCGATATCGGATTTTCCGATACCCAAAAACTCCTTGGAGCATTTAAGTATCAGCACCGCCGCAAGGATAGATACGGAAATTATCACAACGCTCAGAAGCAGTCCGAAAATAATATGACCGTGACCGCGCTTTTTCTTTTTCCGCTTTTTGGGCGTATCTTCTTCGTCCTCGTCGTCCTCATAATCATCGTCGTAGTCACCGCTGTCGTCACTGCCGCCTGATTCGCCCTCTGTACTGCTTTCGACATCTGAGTCGGAACTCTCCTCTTCACCGTCGGATTCGGTATCAGCCTCCTCCAAAGCGGTCTCCTTGGCTTCCTCATTATTTTCGTCAGCAGCAGCTGCAATAGCCTCGGCAGCCGCAGTTTCCTCCGCTTCCGTTTCGGAAATTTCCTCCTCGGGCACACTGTTTAAAATATCGTCAAGGAGAACGTCGTTTTCGCTTCGTTCCAATTCTTTCTGTTCCATCAGTCACCGTTTTCCTTTCCGCAGTTTTTTACATATTTTTCCGTAACAAGAGTGTTGACCGCCACATCGAACCGTCCGTGGACAAGTTCCGTCACTGTGCAACAGCAATAGCCGATACCGACCCGAAACATCTTTTTGTGCGCAGACAAAAAGCGGTCGTAATAGCCCTTTCCGTAGCCCAGACGGTATCCGTATCTGTCGTATACAAGTGCGGGTACTATACAGAATGCGCCGTTAAAATCTTTAAGCTTCATACATTTTTTCGGTATCGGTTCAAGTACCGAAAACGATCCGGGTTCAAGATCGTGCAATGACCTTATTATATAGAACACCATATCCCGCGTATTCGGTACGCACCTTGGCACTGCGACGGTTTTTCCGTCGTTCAAGGCGTGCTTTATGAATTTTATCGTGTCCACCTCAATGTCCGTGGAAACATAAGTAAGCACCGTTTTTGCCGATCTGTAAGCGTCCAGTCCGATAAGGCGGGAGAAAATTTTCTCATCCCGCTGCCTTTTTACATCGCCGGGCATATCTCGGCGGAGCTGCTTGTACTTATTCCGAAGCTCGGTTTTATGCTCCCTTATGTCGAAACCGATCAGCTTCTGTACCATAAGATAGCTTCTCCGACTTTTCTGCTCTGTTCCTCAGAAGCCAGAATCTCCGCAAGCTTCAGACCGAAATCAACCGCCGTGCCTGCGCCTCTCGACGTAATGATGTTTCCATCACGGACAACAGGCTCGTCGGAAACCTCCGCGCCCTCCAGCTGAGACTCGAAGCCTGTAAAGCAAGCCGCCTTTCTGCCTTTGAGAATTCCTTTGTGTCCCAGTATCGACGGAGCAGCGCATATTGCCCCAATGTAAAGGTCGTTAGCTATACAGTAGTCAATGGACTTCTGAACCACCTCGGACGCTTCAAGATTAAGAGTACCGGGCATACCTCCGGGGAGAATGATACCCTCCAGGTTTTCGTCAAGACTGATAAGCTTATCCTCAGTGTCGGTAACAACAGCTACCCCGTGAGAGCTTTTGATAATGTTGTCGCCTATTCCCACTGTGATGACCTCTTTGCCGCACCTGCGGAGAATGTCGATAGGTGTGACAGCCTCGGTTTCCTCAAATCCGTTTGCAAGAAAAATGTAGATCATTTTTAATTACCTCCCGTTGCCAAATAATTTATTATAATCAGAAACATTGTTAATAATTATTGCCTGTAAAATATTGTTATCAAAAACAAAGGTTATATCTTTTCTTTTTCCAAATTGATATAGATATAAACCCTTTTCTCCACGAACTGGAGCGCCGTATTTATTAAAAATATCATCATTAGTTGTTTCTCCTAAATTTATGTTGTCAAAACTAAATGACGTATAATTTTCGCAATATACATTTATATAAATTCCAAACACTTCATTGGTATCCAGACTATAAAGTATATTTCCGATTTCATTATTATCAAATAATATACTGCCTTGATAACATTCTGCGTAATCATCAATTGTAACAACACTGCCGTTAGAAAAACTTATATGTTCATTTTCTTCAAATTTATTAAGCAGCTCAGAAAAATAGCATGGTAACGAAAATTCTGTCCCGCCAAGCACCATATTGTTTGTAATTTCATCAATCAGCATAGTTTCTTTGCTATTAGATATTTCTATAACTTCATTTGTCTGCTCGGTGGAAACTGCATTCTGCTTACACCCCGCCAATCCGCACACCGCAACAGCCGCTGCAAGCAATGCCATAAATCGTTTTTTCCTCACAATAATCCCACTTTATTAAACTTATTTGAACGTAACCGTATTTTTACGCAGCATGATAACAGGGTGATAAGAACGCTTAGACCTGCGCAGTCCCTCCAGACCCAAGTCCTCCTCGCGGTTGATGTAGCTGTGCCCAACTGTTGCGGACTTGGCAAACTCATTGTTTATCGCCGCATACGCTCCCTGAATTTCCGCGTTGGCTTTTTCGATGTGAATGTCGAAAGTGTTGGAATTTATAGCATCTCCTATTGTAAAACCCTGCACCTTGCCATCAACCCGAATAACGCCGCCTTTAAGCTCAAGCTCGTTATAGTAGTTCATAAACGTATTTATGGCAAACTGCTCCGCAACGCTGGATTCGTCGTCGTAGGACTGATTAAGATTATAACTGTTTACGGCAAATTCTATGCACTCGTCAAAATCCTTTTCCGTCAAAGTAGAATATTCCCAGTTGTTCTCATAAAATCTGGCAAGATGATTTCTCTTTTGGTGATACTTCTTTCCCGAAAGCGTTCTGAGCTTCTCCGCGTCGTAAATATAGTCGCAGTCCGCCTCGTCACATGAAACGCTGTACTGTCCCCCGAACATCTCCTCAAAAAGACTGAGATTTTCGTCCGACACCGAGCCAATCACAAGCGGACAGTTATTTTCCTCCGCTTCCCGCTTTAGCGTGAGAAACAAATCCTTATAGTCTCCGCTTCCCGCAGGAAAGGTAAATCTCATACCGTACTTCATAGAACGGGAGATGTAGAAATCTTTATACCTGCATATGGTCGTATTGTACAGCCTGTGCCAGGCAAAATTATTGGAAAAATTATACTCACAGCCCATGAAATCCGATTTTTTCAGCAGATCCGTGATCCAAGGTCTGTCCGAAAGCTCAATAACTTTAAAATCCAGCATAATATCACAAAACCTCTTTTATCAATTGCATCAGTCTTTCGTTTATGTCCTCGATTGACAGCGCCTCGCCGTCACTGCTGCACGGCACCACACGCCACCCTAGCCGTTCAGCCGCATACAGCGCGGAACGCCTGCACAGCTTCAGATACCCAACATTTGCCTCATGAATATCTTTTCTCTTTTCATCGCCGTTATACCGCTCGGTCATTAGCCGCTGGGATATCTCCACAGGCATATCCAGAAAGATAACCATATCGGGTTCGGGAAGTCCAAGCCTGACGTACTCGTAATCCGCAAGCCACTTTAGATAGCCGTCCCACTCGCTTTCGGGAAGCTTTCCCATTTGGTGTATGGCGTTTGATGTAACGTAGCGGCTTGCTAAGATCAGCTCTCCGTCCAGATAGTTTTTTTCCCAGAACATCTTGTAGCTTGCGTAGCGGTCAACCGCGTAAAAGCTTGAAGCGGCGTAAGCGTTTACATCAGACGCGTTTTCGGATATCTCTCCGTTCAGATACATCTTTACCAACGCCGAGGACGGGTTCCGGTAGTCTGGAAAGCTTATCGCCTTTACAGCAGTGACATCCGAAAGCTTCTCCCTCAGAATATCAAACTGCGTGGTTTTTCCGCTGCCGTCCAGACCGTCTATCACTATCAACTTTCCCATACAGAACCGTCTCCCAAAATATATATAGTTTTATTATACCATTAAAATGGAAATTCGTCAATATAAAGAAATGCATTTAAACAAAAGTCCCCGGAGAGGTTTTCCCCACTCCGGGACTTTCAGTCATTTAAAGTACATATAAAGCTGACATTTCAGCATACCGTTATAGAGCTTTCTGCGCTTGTGAGCGGTTTTCCCAAACAGCTTCTCGAACTCCTCATGAGGAGAGATAACAAAGCATGGACGTTCCCTGTCCGCACCGAAACGCTGTCCCATAACGCTGTAAAGCTTTTCAGCTTCCCTCAGCTCCAGCAAACGCTCGCCATATGGCGGATTGCAGACAGTCACTGTGTTCGGAAGATTATCGTAATCCTTTATGTCAGCCTGCTTTACGGTCACTCGCTTTTGTATTCCCGCCTTGCGGCAGTTCTCCTGCGTAAGAGCAATGCATTCGGGGTCTATGTCATAGCCATAGGCGAAAAAATCGGTATCCTTTCTTATCGCGTCAAGAGCGTCCTTTCGCTCGGATTCCCACAGCCCCGCGGGAATAATCTCCCAGTTATCCGCAGCAAAACGGCGTTTCAATCCCGGAGCAATATTCAGAGCCTTATAGGCGGCTTCAATTAAAATTGTACCGCTTCCGCAGAAAGGGTCGCAGACGATACTGTCCCCGCGGATATGCGCAAGATCTACTATTCCCGCCGCAAGAGTTTCCTTTATCGGCGCAGCATTGGAATTTCTTCGGTATCCCCGCTTGTGGAGTCCCTCGCCCGTGCTGTCAAGAAAAATCGTAACATGATTTTTAAGTATGCTAAACCGTATTTGGTACAGCGCGCCCGTTTCCTCGAAATAGCTTATGCCATACTTGCCTTTAAGACGTTCAACGGCGGCTTTTTTGATTATTGACTGACAGTCGGGAACGCTGTGCAGATCGGAGTTAAGAGAGTACCCCTTTACTGGAAACCTGTCCTCCGCACCGATAAAATCCTCGAAAGGCGCGCTTTTCGTACCTTGAAAAAGCTCCTCAAAGCTGTGAGCGTCAAATTCCGCAAGCTGAACCAAGACACGCTCCGCTGTACTGAGCCAAAGGTTAGCCCTGACAAGCGTACCAAAGTCTCCCGAAAAAGCTACCCTGCCGTCCGATACGGAAATATCCTGCCCGCCTATTTTGGTAACCTCGAATTTAAGCGTACTTTCAAGCCCGAAATGACACGGGCATACTATTCTGATAATTGACATCAAGATTGCCCCTCGTCTGTTTTCTTCACGCTGTGATCCGCTGTACACATTGCGGGAACAAAGGTCTTTTTGTAGTATCCCACCGAGCCTGTGGGACATCTCGCTCCCGCAAGCATACCCGTTTGAGTGCAGTAGTAAAGCTCCTGCACATCAGTGTTTTCGGGGAATGTCTTTCCCTCCTCAGCCTCGGCAATATCGCCGAAAACGTTTTTCCACACCTGCGACGAGCTGTAGTACGTTCCCGTAGGTATCTGCTTCGGGGTCGAATAACCGTACCATACTCCGCTGACGTAATCGGGAGTACAGCCTACAAAGGAAAGGTCGTGCCAGTCCTGAGACGTACCCGTTTTGCCGATAAGCGGTGTATTCACAAGCTTTGCGGCGCGTCCTGTTCCGTTGGGACCCTCGATTACCGTCTGCATAAGCTTGTTCATAATATAAGCAGTATCGCTGCTTATCGCCTGGATAGGCATATATTTGTGCTGTAAAACGGTTTTGCCCTTACCGTCCAGAACCAGTGTGTAGGAAGTGGGCTTATAGTATTTGCCTCCGTTTCCGAACGCCTGATACGCCGCAACAAGCTCTTTAAGAGTAAGACCGTCGGTAAGCGCGCCTACCGAAAGCGGAGCGATATCCGCGTCTGAGGCTTTAAGAGTTGTGATATGGAAACGGTTTTGCAGAAACTCAAATACCTCCTGCGGAGTTTCCTGTTCTATTAGCTGAGCCGGAACAGTATTCAGCGAACGCTGAAGTGCCTGGAAAGTAAAGTATCCGCCGTAATCCCAGCTTTTGGAATTATAGTTGTAGGGCCATTTACGGGGCAGACCTGTTTCCTCGTCGATAATCTCGGTATCAAGAGGCTTATTGGTAAACACAGTTGACCATGTAAAGAAGTTGTACTCCAGACCGTAGCCGTAAGAGGTTATGGGCTTTATGCATGAACCGGGAGAACGCTTCGACCTTGTGGCATTGTTCCATATGTTGGAACCCGCCTTTTCTCCGATAGCGCCCACTACCGCCTTGATGTTTCCCGTGTAGTCCATGCAGATAAACGCGGATTCGGGAGGGTCTGCAAGAACAGTATCCGAGAAAGTAGTGTAGTCTTTGTACTTAGCCTCAACAGCTTTCTGCATATCAATGTCCACCGTGGTATAGATCTCATATCCGCCGTTATAGAGCCTGTCGCTGGCTTCGTCCTGATCTATGCCGTAAAGCTCCTGAAAATCAGATATAACGTCGTAGATGACCATATCCACGAACCAGTCCTGAATGCCGTTGCCGACCTCTTCGTCTTCGTCCTTGGCATTAGGATCGCGGAAAACTATCTTCTCCTCGCAGGCAGCCTCATACTCTCTTTGGGAAATGCAGGCATTCTTGTACATCAGCCACAAAACGGTCTGCTGACGTTCCAGATTCCATTCCCGACCCGTTTTGAACTCGTCGGTCTCCTCGTCGATCTTGCCCTTTGCAAAAGGATTGTAGTTTTCGGGGTTTTTAGGTATCGCCGCAAGACACGCTCCCTCGGCAATTGTAAGCTCGGAAACGTCCTTGCCGAAATATTTCAGAGAAGCCGCCTGAATACCCGCCGTGCTTCCTCCGAAGCCGATATAGTTAAGGTACGCTTCGAGAATATCGGTTTTGGTACAGTACTTTTCAAGCTGAGCCGCACGGAATATCTCGCGCATTTTTCTGTCCCAGTCGGGGTTGTCGTCGCCGGTAACGTTC
>JAIEDQ010000223.1 GCA_029067895.1 Oscillospiraceae bacterium
ATATTGTAAAATGCAAACAAATTATTATCGTTCCTTGCTTGTAGAAATGTCGTTAAACATTTTTTGACACAAGAAATCTATGCCTGTTGCCTCAAATGTTTAATTTAACCCTATATCTCCAAGCCATTTCTGAATTTCTTTTTTAGAAGTCCCGCCAGCAAAGCGTTTACCTTCAAGCCATATTACTGAATCATCGCAAAGTGGATGTAAATTATCTGCGCTTGAACCGATACCGCTGCTGTGGGAAGTGCAAAACGGCACAATGGTTTTACCCGAAAAATCATAGCTTTCCAAAAACGTATATATAATTTTCGGAGCCTGACCGTGCCATATGGGATATCCGAGTATTATTGTGTCGTAAGTATCCATATTTTCAACGTTCCCCGAAATTTCGGGACGGGCTTTCGGGTCGTTTTGTTCCTTGTCCGCCCTGCCGTTTGTATAGTAAGCCAGATCAGTGTCGGTATACGGTTCGGAGGGAACAATCTCGTAAATATCCGCACCGAGAATTTCCGCAGCATATTCTGCAAGAGGTTCTGTTGTTCCCGTGCAGGAAAAATATACAACAAGAGTTTTAGTATTCATATTTCCCTCCGTATTTTCTGACTTTTCCGTATCGCTTTCGCTTACGTTTTTCTGAAAATTATTTACCGTTTCGGATATCTCCGCCTGCATTTCCTCATTAGGTACATTTCCGCAGGCGGTCATTGTAATAAACATTACAACGGAAAATATTGCGCTGATAATATTTTTCATTCGGCATTGCTCCTCTCCATAATTTTTCTCCTTAATACCAATCGTGCTTTTCATTTCGGTCAAGAGCGTTGATTTTCTCCATCTCCTCGTCGGATAGTTCAAAATCGAAAAGCTCCGTATTTTCCTTGATGTGGTCGGGATTGCTTGATCCGGGAATTACCACAACACCCTTTTGTAAATTCCAACGCAGTATAACCTGCGCCGAGGATTTACCGTGGGCTTCTGCAATTTCGGAAATAACCTCGTCGCTCAAAAGCTCTTTCGTGTACCCTCTGCCGCCGAGAGGATACCAGCCCTGCACAACAATTCCAAGGTCGTGAATGTAGGGTATAACGTCATTTTCCTGATAGTAAGGGTGTATCTCATTCTGCACCAACGCAGGCGTAATTGTTATCTGCGGCAGGAAATCCTCCAACTCTTCAACATACCAGTTTGACAAGCCTACGGAACGTATCTTGCCCTCGCTTACGGCTTTTTCCATAGCCTTGTACGCCTTTACATCGTCCGTGCCCGGGTGGTGGAGAAGCATCATATCAATGTAATCAATATCAAGCTTTTCAAGAGCCTGCTCGATAGCGTTTTCGGGGTTGGAAAACTGGTTGGGATAAAGCTTTGTGATAACGAAAATTTCCTCACGGGGAATTCCCGAATTTCGGATAGCCTCGCCCACACTTTCCTCGTTGTGGTACATATATGCCGTGTCGATAAGCCGCACGCCGTTTTCTAAAGCCGCAGTCACGGACTGCACACATTCCTCACCCTCAAGACTGTAAGTGCCAAGCCCGTAAATCGGCATTTCGTAGCCGCTGTTGAGGGTGACGGTTTTTGTCTCAAAATTAAATTCAATATTATTTTTCAAGGAATTTTCCTCCCCTATTTCGGACTTGCTTTCCGCTTTTTCGGAAACGACAGTACTTGCTTTTGTGCTTATTGCTACCGCCGAATTTTCCGCAGTGACCTCCTGTGCGGAATTTCCGCAGGCTGTCATTGAAAAAGCAAGGGAAAAGGTCAGAATTATATCAAAAAATTTTTTCATTTTAATTTTCCCTTTCCTTATCATTTCCCGAAATTGTTTTCAGTATTTTTGCGGGAACTCCGCCTACAATTGTCATTGGCGGGACATCCTTTGTTACCACAGCCCCCGCAGCAACCACCGACCAGTCACCAATAGTAACGCCCTGCAAAACAGTTGCGTTTGAACCTATCCAGACGTGCTTTCCGATTTTTATGGGAGCATAGTGGTTGACCCTATTCATTGAGGGATTTAAGTCGTGGTTTATTGTGGCAAGTACGACGTTGTGTCCGATAAGCGCGCCGTCGCCTATTTCAATTCCGCCCTGATCCTGAAAATGACAGCCCGAATTGATAAAAACATCCCTGCCTATTTTAATATTCTTGCCGAAGTCCGTGTAAAACGGCGGGAACATACGAAATTTGTCGTCAATTTTTCTGCCTGTGAGCCGTCCCATAATTTTGCGAATTTCATCGGGAGTATGATACTGATTATTCAATTCCATGCCGATTTTTATTGCCTCTTGGAAAAGTTCCTGAGCGTATTTGTCACGCTCTGCATTTTCGGGCGGGTTATCGCAGAAGCCTGCTATTACTTCATCTATTGTCATTGGATTAATTTCCTTTCTGCAATTTTGATTTTAAATTATCTGTGAAAAACTGTTCCATTTTATCAAAAGGAATAATATCTGTCCTGTCGTACAGATCGGTATGAACAGCGTTCGGTATAATAAGCAACTCTTTGTTTTCGGGACAGGGATTGCCGTTCATCATATTTGCAAAAGCGTCTTTGCTGAAATAACATGAGTGAGCTTTTTCGCCGTGGATAACAAGTACCGCACTGCGTATTTCATGGCTGTAGCAAAGAATGGGCTGATTGAGGAACGACATACAGCCTGTCTTGTTCCAGCCGCCGTTGGAATTGAGAGAACGGGGGTGATAGCCTCTTTTTGTTTTGTAGTAATCGTAATAATCCTTTACAAAGAAAGGAGCGTCGTCGGGGAGCGGGTCAACAACTCCGCCGCCAAGCTCGTAGCTTCCGCTTTTATAGTCGGCAATGCGCTGAGCACACATAGCTTTACGTTTTTCGTAACGTGCCGCCTCGCTGTTTTCCTCGTCAAAATAGCCCTGCGAATTGACTCTGCTCATATCGTACATTGTGGAAGCGACCGTCGCCTTTATGCGCGTATCAAGTGCGGCAACATTCAGAGCCATTCCACCC
>JAIEDQ010000224.1 GCA_029067895.1 Oscillospiraceae bacterium
CGGTTTTCCGCACGGTTAACGCTGAAAATATCGTACTCCACAAAAAATTTTTCCTTATGGGCGAAGTTTTTCTTGGCGTGTTCCGCATAAATTGTCTTGCCCTTTACGAACATTTCGTTTCCGCGGTAGGGGACATAGGTCTGCTTCAGACCGTTCCGCACCACGTTAAGAACCTCGTCGGTAAACATTCTGACAAATATTTCAAAAAGATTGAGCTGCTCTTTTTTGAAGTAGCGCTCGTCAACCTTTCTGACAGGAATCTCCCGTATGCCGTCCAGCATACGCAGGAGCAGCATTTTTGACACGACGATATTTTCCTCACGGTCGATGCAGACCTGCGGCAGTATCTCGATCTGAGTGCCGTCCTTGAGCATAATTATTCCCACATATCTTGTGGGGCGGAGAGCTTCGCGCCCGTCGTCAAGCGTGACCTTTTGTATGACCGAATATTTGCGGCTGGCGGCAAAATCGTCCAGACGTTCATAGTTATGCTCCGACAGCAAAATGATGTTCTCGGAGTCGGTCTCCAGTGCATTTCTGACGAAGCAGTCGGCTTCCGTTACAACATAGCGTTTTAATTTTTTCATACAGACACCGTTATATTTTCAGATAGGCGTTGATATTTGCGAAAGCCGCGTTGTTGATCGAATATACCTGATCGTTTTCGAGGTACAGCTCCGCGTTAGAACCGAATATCTGCGCATAATCCACAGCCGTAGCGCGGACAAACTGTTCGTTTTCCTCTTTGTTTGCGTCGCCGAGAACAAGTCTGATCTTCTCATAGTCGTCGTAGAAATACTCCTGAAGCAGGGGAACGATGGAGTTCTTGAAGATGTGCGCCAGTACCGCAAGAGTGGGACGCTGTCTGAGCTGCATAAAATACGCATGACCTATTGTGTGGTCGCGGTCGCAGAGTATCTCCACGCGCTTGTTTATTTTCAGCATAAGCTGCCTGATGTCAACGCCATCCACCACAACGCCGTCCAGCAGGTCGGGGTTCGGCATCATTTCGATAAAGTCGAAACGACGTCTCAGAGCCGAGTCCAGCATAGCGATAGAACGGTCGGCGGTGTTCATGGTGCCGATTATGTAGACATTTTCGGGAACGCCGAAAGCTTCCTGTGAGTAGGCAAGCTTAACGGTGGCAGCTTCTGCTTGTCCGATACGCTTGGTAGGCTCGATAAGCGTAATCATTTCACCGAAAATTTTGGAAACATTTCCGCGGTTGATCTCGTCGATGATGAAAACATATTTTTCCTCGGGATTTTTGGCAGCTTCATCGCAGAATCGTCTGAAAACGCCCTGGTCTACACGATATACCATTTCCTCCTTACGGGAACGTTCGCCGCGCTCGTTCATGACCTGAATAAACACAGGCTTGATACCCTCGACAAATTCCTCGTAGCCGAAAGACTGGTGGAAAGTGGTAAATTCGATCTGACCGTAAAGCGTCCTCAAAGCGTGATACTTTTCAAGCAGATCGTTATAGTCTTCCTTCATGACTTCCCGTACAGGACGTCCGTAGATAATGGAAATAGCGTACGCTACAGTATTGTAGGTTTTACCTGTACCCGGGGGACCGTACAAAATGATATTTGCACCCATCGATTCGTTCACCTCATAAAAATAAGTGTTAAATATTATGCAGCGCCGCATAACGCTGTATAATATACCCATTATTATATTTTAATATATTTTTAAATAAATTTCAATAGATATCGAACAATTTAAAATCTATTCTACATTTCCCATAATTTTTATGTATTCAAGCAGTCGTTTTGCACAAAAAATTCCAACATATTCTTACGGTTTTGCACCGTATGGCAAAGGTGTGCATATTTCGGCAAAAAAGCTTTTTTCACGAAGCAGTGATATGCATTTTTCCGCGTCTGTGCGTTTGCGGTACAAGCCAAACACCGCCGAGCCGCTTCCGCTCATGGCTGAATATGCCGAGCCGCATTCCGCGTTGATACGCTTTATTTCGGACACGTCGCTGTTGTCCGTCACCCTTTCAAAAATGTTTCCTCCCGCTTTTGCGAGAGAGGAAAGGCTGCCGTCATACAGCTTGGAGTTCAGTCTTTCTGAGGAGGTCAGGCTGTCAATTTTTTCGTAGGCTTTCTTTGTAGATATGCCGCTGCTGCCTTTTCCAATAACGATAAAGCAGTCCTCCAACGGCGGGGAGGGGGAGATATCCTCGCCTATACCACAGCAGAGCTTTGTTCCTCCTATAATGCAGAATGGCACGTCCGCGCCGACCCTTATACCGATCTCGCATAGTTGTTTGTCTGAAAGGTTTGTACCGTAAAGCTTGTTCATACCAACGATTACTGCCGCACCGTCAGAGCTTCCTCCGCCGAGTCCCGCTTCCGAGGGAATATGTTTTTCTATGCTTATGTGTATCCCTATGTCGGAAATTCCCACATAGCTGTAAAATGCAGCCGCTGCTTTGTAGGCAATATTTCTTTCTGCCGTTTCACCGCACGGAACGCTTTTGTCCGTGCAGTCCACAGTGATAAGTCCGCTGTTGTTTGCGGAAATTTCCACAGTGTCGCAAAGAGATATGCTCTGCATAATACTGTCAAGCGTATGATATCCGTCCTGCCGTTTGCCTGTAACGTCAAGCGTCAAATTTATTTTTGCGTATGCGGGAACGGTGATACTGTTCATTCCGACCATCCTTTAAGCTCGTCAAGAAATTCGGAAATGCGTTCAACCGCCTCCATAAGGTGTTTGAGGGAGTATGCGTAGGAAATCCTTATATGTCCCTCGCCGCATTCGCCGAAAGCGTCTCC
Source organism: Oscillospiraceae bacterium (assembly GCA_029067895.1). Lineage (GTDB taxonomy): Bacteria > Bacillota > Clostridia > Oscillospirales > Ruminococcaceae > RGIG8773. The sequence continues at coordinate 2,793 of JAIEDQ010000224.1, forward strand.
CGGAACGACCGCAACGTTGTGCTTGTAGAGAAGCTGTTCGCAGAATTCCTGACTGGAAAGTCCCGTGGATTTTATGGACGGGAACACATAAAACGCGCCCTTTGGCTCAAAGCAGGTCAGACCGATCTCATTAAGCGCATTCACGAGCCAGCGGCGGCGTATGTTGTATTCGTTAACCATTTTTGCGACCTCACCGTCGCAGCTGCTCATAGCTTCTACCGCGGCGTACTGTGACACCGTCGGTGAACACATTATGGCATACTGATGTATTTTCAGCATTTGTTTTACGATAGGTTCGGGTCCCGCAAGATATCCAAGTCTCCAGCCTGTCATTGCGAACGCTTTCGAGAAGCCGTTTACAAGAAGAGTGCGTTCTTTCATGCCGTCAAGCTCGGTTATGGAAACGTGCCGTCCGTCGTAGGTAAGCTCGGAATAGATTTCGTCCGAAAGAACCATGATATTTGTTCCGCGGAGTATCTCGGCGATAGGTTCAAGCTCCGCTCTTGTCATGATCGCGCCTGTGGGGTTGTTGGGAAAGGGGAGTATAAGCAGCTTTGTCTTATCGGTAATTTTTGCTTTCAGCTCTTCCGCCGTAAGCTTAAAGCCGTTTTCAGCCTTTGTTTCGATTGTAACTGGTACTCCTCCTGTAAGGGTGACGATAGGGGCGTAGCAAACAAAGCAAGGCTCCACAATAAGAACCTCGTCACCGGGATTGACCAGAGCCCTTATGCCAAGGTCGATAGCCTCCGATCCGCCTACTGTAACAAGAAGTTCCTTTGAGGGTTCGTACTCAACGTTTATCTTTCTTTTAATATAATTGCATATGGAACGTCTAAGCTCTATAAGTCCCGCATTGGCTGTATAGACGGTCTTGCCCTTTTCCAGAGCGGCAATTGCTGCACGTCTGATCGCCCACGGGGTCTGAAAGTCAGGCTCGCCTACGCCGAGAGAGATAACTCCCTTCATGTTTGCGGCAATGTCGAAAAATTTTCTTATTCCCGACGGTTTAAGCTCCTTGCACTTTTCGGAAATTATTTTATCATAGTCCATCATGGAGAAACAAAGCCCCTTTCGTCGGTAGCTTCATCTTCAATGAAAATGCCTTTTTCTTTATAACGCTTTAAAGTAAAGTGCGTTGTGGTGGAGATAACTCCGTCAATGG
>JAIEDQ010000225.1 GCA_029067895.1 Oscillospiraceae bacterium
TTTTTCATGTTAGCGTTACTTTTCATTAATATCTATTTTCTGACATAATTTTCTTAAAATTTGTTTTATTTATTGATTCTAAATCAAAATTTACTCTTTCATAAAATTCCAATTTGTCAACACAATCATATTATACCACAATATGCTAAATTTGTCAATAAACGGTAGCTGTCATAATATCTTGGTGACATTAAAGAAATAATGGAAGATTATTTACCGTTTAAGTGTACCCAAACGGCATGTCAAAAAGTGTCCCGTATGATGTCGGTTTTTGGCTAAATGGTATATGCCGTATAAAAATACCACCCTAACGAGAAATTGCTATAATGTAGTAAACCCAGCAAATTAAAAAGTAAAGGAGGCTATATATGGCAAAAATAGGATATGTAAGAGTTTCCAGTATAGGGCAGGAAACGGCTAGACAGGATCAGCTTATGCGAGATTTGGGCGTTGAAAAGGTCTTTTCGGAAAAATTGTCTGGCAAGACTGCAGACAGGTCTGAGCTGCAAAAGATGCTTCACTATGTCCGTGAGGACGATATCCTTTATGTTGAAAGCATTTCCAGACTGTCTCGCTCTATTCGCGATTTACTCAAAATTGTGGATACTCTGCAAAGCAAAGGTGTCAAACTGGTTAGCAGTAAGGAATCTCTAGACACTGGAACCCCACAGGGGCGATTTGTCCTGTCAATATTTGCGGCACTTGCGGAGTTGGAACGGGAGCAAACTCTTCAAAGACAAAAAGAGGGGATTGATATTGCAAAGGCGGCGGGAGTTTACAAAGGAAAACAATTCCGCAGGATTGATACAGAGCAATTTCAGAAACTCTACAAAAAGTGGACGGACAAGGAAATAACTGCCGCAGAATTCGGAAAGCGTTCTGGACTTCCTCCAAGCAGTCTTTACAGAAGAATTAACCATTACAAAGCGACAGGACGAATAAATTAAAAATGAAAAGAGGTAATGTATGTATAGTATAAAAATTATTGAAGAAGCCTATGCTGCGGTGATTGATTTAGTTGACGGCTGCACTTCTACTGACAAAAAAACGTTGAGCAATATGCTTCATCTGGTAAAGCTTGTCAGAAGCGCGATAAGAAATTTTCCGCAAGCTGCCGAGCAGTTGGAGAAAAAGAAAGCCGTGTTAGAAGTTTATGCCGCAAAGCTAAAAAAACTTACTGGAATAAATTTCATTCAGTACACCATTGAAGAAACGGTTGTTGGTAGAAACAAAAAGAAACACAGGTTGCACTCGCACTTGACAAATGCGCATTGCGCTCTTACATATTTTATTCGGCAAAAACTGGAGAACAAAGAAACTGACGATTTCCTTCGGCTATATAAAATTGCCTACCTTTATATGCAGCACTTATTCAAGTACTCAGACGAGATAGACGCAAATCCAGATGTTAAAAATTTGGACGTTATCAATGCAATACTTTATGTTTTTATATCTGATATGGGACATCACGCAGGGTATCTCGAAAACGCTATGAGAGCCGAGGGCATTGAATTCGACGAAATCAGGATATAAAAACAACCTCCGCCACTCACCTTTCGGTGGGGAGCAGAGGTTTTCTGCTGAGCTGTGTACATCACAGCTCGATGCAGAAGCGTTCACAAAAGTATTTTTTGCTCACGCGACCGTGGGTCGTTTCGAACCCCTTTTCGGTCAGTTCATCATTGAGCAGTTTGATTTTCTTATATGCACAAGAGGTAGAGACGTTCAGAATTGACGCCACCGCCTCGGCGGTAAGTACGGGACTGTTGCTGTAGTTCATATATGAAATCCTCCTTTCGAAGTTGAGTAATTATTTTATTTATTGTGCTTACATTATATCACACTGCTGTTTATTATCAATATTTTTCTAACGTTTTCAAATAAAAATTTTCTGTAAATAATTATTGTGTATTTATTTAACAACAGGTGTAACAAAAGGAGAACCCACAGCAAGCGGAGCTAAGGCAAAACTCCGTGCTGCGGGTTATAGATGAGTGTGTGGTTGTATTGACCCTAAACTACAACAAAAACAATAGGACTGTTTTTATTATAGCATAACATTTTACAGTTACAAAATTTTAATATAATAAAAATATCTCCCAAAATACAGGTATGAAAAAAACCTCCGTTCCTCATCTTTTCTGCGAGAAGCGGAGATTATCTTTGTTTTTTGGGAAATGTGCAGGGGCTTGTGATTAGCTAATTAACCAGCTGTAATCTTGTCGGCAGTCAATCACATAATCAATATATACAATATTATCCTGTATCTGAAATATTATTAAATATCTTTTATCAAACAACATAGACCGATACTTGTATTGCGGCAGATATTCTGTATTAAACCAAGGACATCTTTGGGGCATACTCTCCAATGATGAAGAAGCCTCTTTAAATGAGATTATGAGCTTATTGGCGGCATTGACGCTGACTCTGGCCATAAAAGCTGCGTGTTCTGTCAGCATCTGCTTAGCTTTGCCTGAAATAATTATTTTGTATTTGTCATTCGGCTGTTCCATTATCAATTGCCTCCTTGATCGCAGCTTGCATGGAGGCAACAACATCGTCTATAGAATATCCGACAGCCCCGTTTGCTCTTTCAACTTCCACCTCAAATAATTCCTCTCTAAGCTTCAGCATTTTTTCACGTTTATTATAGGTATCAATATCCATAACTACCAGATCACCCTCACCGTTTTTTGTGAGGAAAACAGGTTCTGCTGTCTTTCTGCAAAGCTCGGCTATTTCGTTATAATTTTGTCGAATAGCTGCGGACGGTTTAATAGTCATATACTCATCTCCCATTGATAGATAATAGTAATATAATAATTATATTATATACTAATTATGCTATATAGTCAATCACAAATACGATTATTTACAGTTCATACATATTAATAGCAATAAAAAAGCCTCCGCTCATTACCGTTACGGCAGGAAGCGGAGGTTTTCTACATCACAGTTAGATGCAGAAGCGTTCGCAAAAGTACTTTTTGCTCACGCGACCGTGGGTCGTTTCGAACCCCTTTTCGGTCAGCTCATCGTTGAGCAGTTTGATTTTCTTATATGCACAAGAGGTAGAGACGTTCAGGATTGACGCCACCGCCTCGGCGGTAAGTACGGGACTGTTGCTGTAGTTCATATATAAAATCCTCCTTTCAAAGTTTGGAAATTGTTTTATTTATTATGTCTACATTATATCATACCGATGTTTTTTATCAATAATTTTTCGACGTTTCTAAATAAAAATTTTCTGTAAACAATCAGCGTATATTTATTTAACAGTAAACTGTAGCAAAAGGATAACCCACAGCAATCAGAGCTAAGGCAAAAGTCCGTGCTGTGGGCTAAAAACAATATAAAAAGGCTGTAATATTACATACTTATTACAGCCTTTTTTCTGGCCAGAAAAAAGGGTTCAAATAAATGCTGTAATAAGTGCGCAATAAGTATGTACTATTACAGCATTTGCGATATAATGAAAAACAACATATACAGCACCAGTCCGCACAGATTCTCTGAAATAATTTTCAGTAGAACAAAGCGGCGAAGCCAGCAAAGCGTATTTTGCGGAGCAAAGTCCCGTCAGCAAAGCTAAAAAATGACTTAAAAAATGTGCTTTTTCGTTCTTCTTTGCAAAGCTGAAAAAGCACATGGGAAAATGTTTTCAAATCCAATTGTTATGCAGTTTGACGAGTTTGCATTTTGCTTGGAGGATATGTTTCAATAGCGTCAAAGTTAGTTTTTCTACAATCATTCAAAAATGTCCTTAATTGCAATAGAAAGAGCCTCCGAAAGAGCGGCGTCCCGAGCCGCGTTGTAATAATCCTCACTGTTGTTATTTGGAAGTATGCGCAACCGTTCGGCATGAGTTTTAACAATAAGCGAGTCGGGTATATTAGCCCTATCGCTGTACAGCAGGCAGGTTGCTATTATCCCGTCTCCAGCCTCGTTTTTTTCGGGCAGTTTGTTAATTATAGAGCCGTTGGGTTAAAGCTTCCAAAAAGCTTTGATTTTTTGTTCGTCTATACTGTTCATATATTATCCCTCCTAAATTTCTGAATTGTAAGCATTAGTTGGATTTACTTACTATACCTTTAGTATAGGGGATAATATACATTGTGTCAATGGAATTGAAAGTTTGTGAAAAAATATTTTTTAAATAAATTACTCCTCTATGCTGAAATAAACAGAATAGAGGAGTAATTTATTTTTCCGTAAAAAAGTATTGCCCGAATTCGCTTTCAAGGAGTTTAACTCCGAAAACATCTTCCACCGCGCCGCTTTTCGCCGCACTTTCGGGAGTGCCGAAAAATGCAAGTTCTCCATTGTCAATTACAGCAATTTTATCCGAATTTGTAAACGCCGCATTTATGTCGTGAAGCACGGCTATGACAGCTTTCCCGCTGTCACGGAGACGTTTAGTAAGTCCCGCAAATTCAAGCTGATATTTTATGTCAAGATAAGTTGTCGGCTCGTCGAAAAAAATATAATCCGTGTCTTGTGCAAGCCGCATTGCAATGTGGGCTTTCTGCTGCTGACCTCCCGAAAGCTCCGAAAGAGGCTTGTCCGCAATATCTTCAATGCCAACGGCGGCAATTGCATTTTCGGCAATTTCTCTGTCCTCTTTGGAATAGCGGCGGGGGTAGCCCAGATAGGGAAATCTTCCGTGCATAACAAGACTTCTCACCGTGATAGAAGCAACTGGATTTATCTGCGGAAGATATGAAACAGTCCGTGCAAGACTTTTTTCCTTGTACTCCGAAATGCTTTTTCCGTCGATAATTATTTCCCCCGATGTGGGTTTAAGAATTCCTGTACAGCATTGAATAAGAGTGCTTTTTCCGCTGCCGTTCGGACCTATTACGGAAACAATTTCTCCCTTATCAAACCGCATATTTATATTTTTCAGTACGTCTTTTTTTGAGTATCCTGCGTACAGATTTTTTAATTCAATCACCGTGTTTGCCTCCCTTTTTCCGTATAAGAAGATATATGAAAAACGGCGCGCCGATGTAAGAAATACAAATTCCAAGAGGCAGTTCATAGGGTGCAAAAATTGTACGGGAAACTATGTCGCAGATGTTCACAAACGCCCCTCCGAATATTGCGCAAAGCGGAATAATTATGCGGTTTTCCGACGTTCCAGAAAGTCTGCGGACAATGTGGGGAACGATAAGTCCCACAAAGCCGACAAGTCCCGAAAAGCTTACAGCCGCCCCTGCAAGAAGAGCCGCAATTGCAAGAAAAATTAACCGCACAAGAGACACGTTCAGCCCAAGACTTTGGGCGGTTTTGTCACCAAGAGAAAGAATGTCCAGATCGTGAGAAAGCAAAAACGCTCCGATAATTCCGACTAAAATATATATCCACGCAGGGGAAATTTCCGAAAGAGAAAGTCCCGAAACGCTTCCCGCTCTGAATGAGGAAAATCCCGTGAGCGCGTCGGGGAAAAGCGTTATCACCGTGTCCGAAGCGGCGTTCATAAGGCTTGAAACCGCCACGCCCGACAGGACGAGGGTCATTTTTGAAGCCCCTGTTTTTTTAGCAATCGTGTAGACAAGCATTACCGCGGCAAGCGCTCCCAGAAACGCCGCGGCAGGAAGATATGATAAAGAATTGGGGAACACAGCAAGGCAAAGCACCGTGAAAAATCCCGCTCCTGCGTTCACGCCGATTATGTTTGGCGCGGCTATGGGATTGCCAAGAACCGCCTGAATTACTGCACCTGAAACCGCAAGAGCAGCCCCCGCAAGAGTTGTGCCAAGTACTCTCGGCAGGCGGACGTATAAAAGGATTCTTTCGCTTTTTGAAAGTCCGCTTTGGGAAATATCCGCAAGAATTTGCGCGGGAGAAATTCCAACCGCGCCGAGAAAAATTCCCGCAAGAGAGGAAAGTATCAGCAGGAAAATACCAGCCGCAAAAATTATTTTGATACGTCTATTCATCATTTAAAATCTCCGCAAGAATTTCATAGGCTTTGTCCCATTGGGCGTTGGGCTTGTTGTGGAAATACTGCTTCGGCAGGAAAATACAGCGTCCGTTTTCCACCGCCGAAAGCCCGCTCCACGCAGGGTTTGAGGCAAGTATGTCCTCATAGGAT
>JAIEDQ010000226.1 GCA_029067895.1 Oscillospiraceae bacterium
CTTTTTTTCATAAAAACCCTCCGTTAATTTACCTTGAAATATGCGTATGCCGTATCGTAACCGTTATATGAAACGTCCAGCGTTTTCTCGTTGCAGTTGCCGTAGGAAAATCTCACACGATAGTTCCCGCTTTCGCTTATATCAAAATCGGAAGCGTCAATATCGTAAGTTCCCGAAAAAGCCATTGGAAAGCCCGCGTGCAAAGTGTTGGTGTGTATCGATGTTTTCCGCACGGATATCCAGCCGTTTGGAGTTTCTTTTTCAATATCCGTGATCTCGCTCATTACAAAAATAATTTTACTTGAATTTACTTTACAGGAAATGCTTTCCGCATTTTTCGATACGGTTTTCTCGGTACATTCCGCTGTGCATAAAAGCTCGTTCTGCGGTTTCATGCTGCCGCTCATGGTAAAGTCAAAAAGCGCAGCGTATTCATCGCTGTCCGCGCCGACCTCCCTGAAAGGCTTGACCAGACGGTATTCTCCCGCGGGAAGCAAAGGATAGCAGGAAAGGTCAATGCACACGGGTATCCTCGCGGTCTCTCCCTCGGTGTAAAAATGCCTATAGCCGCTGTTCGCCTGAACAAGCTCTCCCAGCGGTATGACCCTGTACCATTTTCCGTCAGGCTCAAGCTTTTCTATGTAACAGTCGAAATTTGTCTCGTACTCGCGTGAAGTGTCCTTTAGCCGAAAGCCCGTTACTATCACTGCGGGAGCATTTGCTCTGAAAACGGAATCATAGAAATAATCGGTATCCGCAAGCCGGTAATTTTCGTCGCCGTACTGACTGGGTATGTCGCTTATCCGAACCGACGGAACGTACGGAGCAGTCTCCGCCTTTTTCATATGTATACTGCCGAGTATCTTTTTCGCCGTGTCCTCATGACTTTCAGCGCCGTTTCCCTCAAAAACAGCAGTGTAAATGTCGGCATTGCCGTCCTCAAATACCAGCTTTATTTTGCCGCCGTCATTGCGGTACGCGCAGCGGTTTCCGCCGAACGTGCCTGTAGTTCCGTCCGCAGCTTCGGAAAAATCCGCTTCCGAACCCATGCCAAGTCTGAATGTCATGGAATTATCCTGCCAAAGCAGAAGCGAACCGATAACGCTTGAATTTCCCTCGGCAGGTATTCCGACAATAATGCTGCCAACATTTTTTTCGATATAGTTTTCGGGTATCTTTCCCGTTATATCAAGCTTTGCCGCTATGTCCGCCGAAAAAATATCCGTATCAAAGCTTTCATAGGTACGGTTTTCCAAAGCGGCTCCTGCATTGTATCCCGCCGCCTGACCTGCGCACATTTGGTAAAGCTCGGTATCGTCGGCATAAAACCATTCCGATACCGCCAGACAACTTGAACTGTAGGCTTTTTCAAGCTCCGTCGCGTCGGGAGGCTGCTTTTCCGCAGTTATAAGCGAAATAATATCGCTGTAATCCTCGACCGTTATCTGTCCCGCCACCCTGTCTCCGCAGGGACGGAAGCTTACCGTAAGCTTTGAGGAAAATCCGCCGTTTTCCCTGAAAAATACGACCTCTCCGCAAACGTCCTCCGATATCATGCTTTCGTCCGCGGGGACAGGCTCTATTGCCGCAAGAGCGTCCCCCACATTGTTAAAATCATCTTCGCTGCGGGACTTTTTTATATGCCTTACAATAACGTCCGACCCGCTCGCACAGGAAATGTCCGCCGCCGAAAAACGGGAACGGTCAATAAATTCAGCCAGTCTTTCACCGTAATACCCATCTGCTGTCTTTGCGGGAGCGTTCTCCGATACCTCTGGGATATATCCTATCTCGGAATAGGGATTGTCCGAGACCTTGTCCATATACACAAACGCCTCTCCTCCCCTTTCGGGAGAGACCATATAAAAAAGTATCTTTTCCGCACCGCTGTGATCCATAACCTTTATGTAAAGATCGTCGCTGCCCTTTAAATCCGATACCGCGTTTTCTGCTGTAACAATGTCATTCGGCGGTGCCGTGCCCTCAATGTCCTCCGTATCCTCATAGATCTGCGCCGCCGATGCTGAGGTGAACGTACACCCCGCCGCAATAGCTGTCAAGACCGCAGTACATATCACCGCTGCTGCAATGTTTTTGGGTACTCTTGAAATGAACTTTATACGTTCCCTTAAAACCCTGCCGCTTGACGACATGGACGTGGACGCAATTCCCGGCAGACCGCTGCGTTTTTCGGGTATCATATCCACGACAGCCTTTCCGTATTCAAACCGTCTGTCCTCGCCGAATTTGAGTATTACCGCTTCGTCGCAGGCACATTCGCAGTCCCTTTTTGAAAGCAGAGCCGCGACCCAGACCAGAGGGTCAAACCAGTAAACAGACAGCAAAACATATCTTAACACAGTCCATAAAATATCGCCGTGATAATAATGGCAAAGCTCGTGAGCAACTACAAAATCAAGGGCGCGTTTTTCCCGCGCCGCCTCCTCCGTAACATATACGGACGGCTTCAAAATGCCGAAAATACAAGGCGAGCTAAGCTTTTCGCACACATAAATTTTCAGCGGAGCGTCATGCTCAAGACGTTTTCTGCTGCGCCTCAGACCCGTATAAAAAACAATATTCACAATAACAAACCAGAGCAGCATAAGCGCAGTGACGCTTCGGCGTACTATCCTTGCAATATAAGGTGCAGACAGCTTTTTCGGACTGCTTTTTACCGCCGATGTATCGGAAACGGCATTCCCCTGCTGCGGCGTAAAATCGTTTCGCCGCACTTCCCACTCGTCTCCGTAGCTGTCCGCCGCATAAAAATCATCATTTGCCATACTGCTGTTTTCACCGCCGGTATTGCCGTAATCATTCACATTTCCGACAGGCGGCATATAGTATGTTTCCGCAGCGACCTCGGACGCCTCCAATATTTCCGAAGCTCCGAGCCTGTCAAAAAAATTCATCACGCTTACCGAGCTTTCGGCAAGACCGAACGGTATAAGCAGTCTGACCGCAACTATAAGCCACAGCGCATATCTCACTCTATTTTTGATTTTCCCCTTAAAAACCGTCCTAAGCAGTATTACAACAAAAATAAGCACCGAAGACGATATGACTGTTTCGGTCATTTCTGTTCCTCCTCCGCTTTTTTAAGTATGTCGTAAAGCTCGGCGATATCCTCCTTTGACACGGCGTCCTGCTCGATAAGAGAATTCACCATCATGCCGAGGCTGCCCCTATAGAGCCTTTTCAAAAACGATCTTGTTTCCTCAACGCATACGTCGTCTCTTTTTATCAGCGAGTAATATTTTTTCGCGTTTTCACCCTGTTCATATGCCACCGCTTCCTTTTTTTCCATGCGTTTAAGAAGCGTTATTACCGTATTTTTAGTCCAGCCTGTCTCGCCCTTCAGCGCGGCAGTAAGCTGCATTATTGTCATATGCTCTTTCTCCCAGAGCATTGTCATGATCTTCCATTCTGCTTCGGAAAGCTTTATCTTTTCCATAAAACCGCTCCTTTCCCGATAGTGTGCCGCTCAAAGCAACAATGTAAAAAATATTCGTCAGCTTTGAGGTAGACAAATATTTACCAATTACTATGATAACATATCGCTTTGCAAAAAGCAAGCATATTTTTATAAAAAATTTTCTTGGCGACGTAGGTTGACAAACGTTTACCAATGTGGTACAATGAGACACAACAGAAAAATCTGTGTATAAAGGAGAAAATATTATGAAAAAAGCCTCCGCATTTATAAGTACTATAACTTTATCGCTTGCTGTGACACTTACATTGTCAGGCTGTGCAGAACAGAAAAATAACAGCGGCTCCACGTCACCGTCCTCCGAAACAGGACTTATCGATGATATCTCGGTCAGCGAAGCTTCCGCGGAGACTGCGCCCTCCCGCTCCGACGCTCTGGGCGAACTGTTTGACGGCATTGGCAGCTATGCCGAGCTGTGCTTCGGATACACGTCTGACGGAAAGTATGAAGCTGTGGACTACGATGAATACATCAGCGTAATTTATGCCCAATATATGGCTTCCGAGGAATTTTACAGCGTGGCGCAGGAATACGGCGAATACAATGATATGTCCTATGAGGAATTTAAGGAGGAAATGTATTCCACAATAGGCATAGACCCCTCCGCTGCCGAAAAGTATTCCAAATACAGTATGTTTGTCATGTTATCATACTACGGCGAGGACGAGGACGCAGACCATTCCGCCGCCGCAAGAAAGGGCTTTGATTTCTTTGTCCAAAAGCTTTCGGAGGACAGCAGCTTTTCCGCCGATACGCTTGGAGAGAATAAGACGATATATGTCAGTATCGATCAGCAGGGCGACATTATATCGGTATCGGCAGGCTATGAGGATAAGGACGGCGAAAGCAGATACATTTTAGAAAACGAGCTTATGTGCATTTTCGGGGATAACTATATTCTTGTGGGAACAACTGCTGTGCCAAAGGATACAAAATCGCTTTATATATCAAACAGCGCTGATGATGAATGGTCAAGACTGCTCGATAATTATAACGAAGAAGATTATGATGCGGCAGTTTTTGACTATTCGGGATTTCACAAAAATAACATATACAGCAGCGACGAGTACGGAACTCTTGACCTGACTGAAATCGCAGAAAATCTTCCTAATCTGAAAAAGCTGTACATATCCGCAGGTATTTCTGTCATCGGCTTTGAGGGTATTGAAAAGTATGACGATTTTTCAGAGCTTACTATTTCGCTGTGGACTATGTCGGAGGAAAATCTAAATATTTTATCCGGTCTTTCAAATATAGAAAAGCTTCACGTCAGCGACATCGAATCAAAGGAAGCGATAGAATGGGCGGCAAATGCAAAGGCGCGGGAGCTTTCACTTGAGTGCGGCTGTGACGAGGAGGTATTGAAATTCATATACACTCTTCCCAATGTGACGGAGCTTAAAACAGAAGCAAGCTTTACAAGTGAAGTTCCCGACCTTAACGGGATAGAAGCAATGACAAATTTAAAAAAGCTTGATATACGGACGGTTTCGGGTACTCCCATAGCGTCTGACGGTGTGCCTGATTTTGCGCCGCTTGCGGGTCTGACCTCGTTGGAGGAGCTTATGATCATCGGAAATAATGGCATAAATTTTGACAGCATAGGAAAGATAAAGACCTTAAAAAGCCTTACCATGTACGGAATACAGTATAATGAAACAGGCGAGGAAGGCGTTGATCTTTCGGTCTTTTCAAACTGCACGAATATTGAATATCTGGATATTTATCACGTAGACAAAAGCTTATATTCGGCGCTTCCGTATATGACTAATCTGAAAAAGATAAAATTCGGCGTAGGCAGCGGTTTTTATTACGGACTTGGCGAGGTCGCAAACGCAGTGTCGCTCGAGGAAATCATTATTGAAAATAACGACCATATGAGTCTTAAAGGAATTTCAAATTTGACAAACCTTAAAAGCCTTACGCTGACAAACTGCGGCTTTGAAAATATTTCGGAGCTTGGCGATTGTTCCGCATTAAAAACACTGATAATCGATTGCAAGGATCAGTATACGTTTGATGCAGATCATATTGAAAACAATACGCAAATAGAGGAGCTTTATTTGAAAAATGCACGCTTTATGCACTACAAATCCCTTAAAACTCTGACGGCGCTCAAAAAGCTGACTCTTATTTCCACCGACCTTACCGAGGAGCAGATAGACGACCTTCGCAAGGATATGACATGGTGCGAAATTGAAGCGGTACTGCCCGAAAAGGAAAAGAACGAGGACGGCGAAGAAGCTTCCGAAACGGAGGAAAACAACAAAGCGGTAAGCTTTGCCGAGCCGCTTGAAACCGTGTATATTGACAATATCCGTGTGGAGACCTATGATATCGACAACGATTATTATAATATGACATTATATATCAAAAACTGCGGCGAAGAGCCTCTTGAAAGTCTTACCGAATTTATGGAGGAAAACGGTCTCCTTGACGGCTGTGACAGGATGAATATACTATACCCCGCATATGATGACCACTCCGAGGTAACCGAAATTCTTGAACTTAACGACAAGGGTATAGATTATGAAAGCTCCGAGGTCTATTTAAGCGTTCTTGCGCCATATGAGGAGGACTATATAGAAAACGACTTGTTCAGGAAGCTTGTCCCCGGCTGTGAAGCAAGAATCATTATGCACCTTAATGATGACGATTCGGAAACGAAGTGATCAGCAGTCCCGCGGAAAAATCTGCGGAGCATATTCACTGTAAGCCTGTCAATTTTCATCACCTGCCGCAGTGTAAGCGTCAAATAATATCCGCATTTACAAAAAATCTCACACTGTTTATAATTAACAGTGTGAGATTTTAAAATATTTTTTTGATATTATTTTCCTATATACCCAACTGACAACTAAGCAAAATTGTACCGATACGTTGTCCTCTGGATTTTTTATCTGTGCAAATACAAGCAATATAAACTGTTACACAG
>JAIEDQ010000227.1 GCA_029067895.1 Oscillospiraceae bacterium
GAGGACTACAATAAATTTCTGGAAGAATACGCAAAGGCGGATATGGTTTTGCACCCTGTTGTACGAACCCGAATGGGTGAATACAAAATTGAGGGCAAGAACCGAGATTATTCCGTTGCGGCTTCGGGTACTTACGGAACGTCCCGTATGAACAGCTACAACATTTTTGAAAACCTTTTAAATCAGCGCGATATTGTTGTCCGCGACCGCTGTGAAGAGGACGGAAAAGTATGGTATGAGGTCAACGCAAAGGAAACACAGCTTGCTAAAGAAAAAGCCCGTCAGATGAAGGAGGGATTTAAAAACTGGATTTGGCAGGATATTAACCGCCGTGAAAAATATGTTGAAAAGTACAACTATCTTTTTAATGCCATTCGCGGCAGGGAGTATGACGGAAGTCACCAGACTTTCCCCGGTATGAACCCTGCCATAAAGCTTAGACCACATCAAAAAAATGCTATTCTGCGCGGTAAGCTTGGCGGCAATACGCTGCTGGCACATTGCGTTGGTGCGGGGAAAAGTTTTGAAATGGTTGCCACGACTATGGAGAAAAAGCGGCTGGGACTGATAGGCAAGGGCTGTGTGGTTGTACCTAAACACCTTACTATGCAAATGGCAAGCGAGTGGATAAGGTTGTACCCAAATGCAAAATTGCTTGTTGCCCACCCCGAAGATTTTTCTAAGGATAACCGTCAGAAATTCATAGCACGGTGCGTTACTGGCGATTACGACGCGGTTATCATGTCGTTCACGCAGTTTGAAAAAATCCCTATGTCCGACGAGTATCGCAGGCAGTTTTTAGAAAACGAGCTTGACGAAATTATGGACGCACTTAACGAGGTGGACGATGAGGACAGGGTTTCCGTGAAAACTCTTGAACGTCAAAAACGAAAAATTGAGGAACGGTTGGAGAAGCTGACGTCCTCCAAAAAGGATAATTCATTGTGTTTTGAGAAGTTGGGCTTTGACTATCTCGTTTGTGATGAAGCCCATAATTACAAGAATTGTTTTGTTGCAACAAAGATGTCAAACGTTGCGGGAGTGCAGACTACCGCCGCCCAAAAGTCGGAAGATATGCTGATGAAAACGCAGTATCTCAATGAAAAATACGGCTGTAACAATATCCTTTTCGCTACGGGAACGCCAATTTCCAATTCTATGGTGGAACTGTATGTTATGAAGCGTTATCTTCGTCCCGATCTGCTTGAAAAGGCTGGTCTGGAGAATTTTGACGATTGGGCAGGCGCTTTTGGGGAAGTCGTTTCACAGCTTGAAATGAAGCCTGCGGGTGACGGTTATCGAATGAAAAACCGCTTTTCAAAATTTGTAAACATTCCCGAACTTATGCAGATGTACAAGGAATTTGCAGACATTCAGACAGCGGATATGCTTAAACTTCCCGTGCCTAAGCTGAAAACTGGTGAACCTATTGTTGTGACAGCAAAACCCAACGATTTGCAAAAGGAATATATGCAGGAACTGGCTCGGCGTTCAGAAGCAATTCACAACGGAAACGTTGACCCCTCCGAGGACAATATGCTCAAGATAACGCATGAAGCACGTTTGCTCGGACTTGACAGCCGCTGCATTTTCCGAAATTCCGAACCCTCCCCCGACAGCAAGGTTTCAAAGCTTCTTGACAATCTTGAAAAAAATTACCATGAGACAGCCGATAAAAGGGGAGTACAAATCGTATTCTGCGATATTGCTATAAATGACGACTCGGAACATTTTTCAATTTATGAAGCCATAAAGGAGGATTTAGTCAAGAGGGGTATTCCCCGCGACGAGATATGCTTTGCGGGGGACGCCAAGACCGACAAGGCTCGTGCAGAAATGTTTGAGCAGCTTCGCAAGGGTGAAAAACGCTTTATTCTTGCAAGCACCTCCAAGCTCGGAACTGGCGCAAATGTGCAGGATAAAATCTGTGCAATTCACCACCTTGATATACCGTGGAAACCCTCTGACCTCGAACAGCAAAATGGTCGCGGAATAAGGCAGGGAAACAGTTTTGACGAGGTTGGAATTTACCATTATCTCACCGAGGAAACGTTCGACGCATACCTTATGGGCATTATTACCAATAAGGCAAAATTCATAAATCAGGTAATGACTTCCAAAGACCCTGTTCGCGTTGCGGAGGACGTTGATGAGACAGTATTATCGTATTCCCAAATGCAGGCGATAGCGTCGGGAAATCCTTTGATTATGGAGAAAATTCAGCTTGAAAATGACATTGCAAACCTCAAAACTCTTGAAGCGGGGTATAAAAGGTCTGTTTTTGAAATGCAGGATTTGGCAGAGCGCAGGCTTCCTGCTTTGATTGAAAATTATGCAAATCTTCTTCAGCAGGCAAGCGCAGATTTAAAAGCGTTTCAGGAACAGCACCCCGAAAATGCAGACTTCAAAATTGAGCTTAACGGAACAGTTTTTGATGAACGCGCCGAGGCTGGCAAGGAATTTGAAAAGTCTATCGTAAAATGCTCCGCAAAGGAAGAAGTCATACAGGCAGGAAAATATTTCGGCTTTGATGTGACCGTTGAGAAAAACAAGAGTACGTTTAATGCAGAAACTCCCTATATTGCGGCTTTGCACGGCAATTTGAAGTACACCTGTGAGGTTGCGCTTAACAACGAGATCGGCAATATGCGCCGTATCGAAAATCTTGCGGGGGCGCAGATAAATCAGAAAATCCAGCAGCTTTCCGCAAGCCTTGACAAGGCGAAAAATGACCTTGCGGAAGCTAAAGCAAATGTGGCGAAGCCTTTTGAACGTGCCGAGGAACTGGCGGAAATGCAGAAGCGGCTGGACGTTGTAAATGCCGAGCTTAGCGACAAAAAGGTTGAACTTTCCAACGATGATGAGCCTATTCCCGTTTCAGACGTTCCTGACGAGAACGAGCCTGCAAAGACAATGAGCGTTACTGTTTCCATACCCGCTATGGCTATGGCGGATACTCCAAATTTAAAGCCTAAAGCTGATAGTGTTTCGGAGCAGCCGCCCTCAAAACCTAAATTTCAAAACCCGTTTAAAAAATATAAATCACGATAATGGAGGTACATATGCAAAGAAAAACAAGAGACGAAAGCATTTCCGACCTTTCGGAAATGCTTTCAAAGGAGCAGCTTCATAAGGCGGTAACGCGGGGGTACAGCGACGTATCCCTTGCGGTGATTTCACATTTTAAAAGCGAATATGCCGCTATGTTTTTTGACAGTCAGTATTCGTCGAGGACGGTAAATAAGCTTATAGGCGCTTATTTAGACGACAAAATTGATCCCAACGATTTAATTCAGGCGCTTAAATATTCTGAGCATAATAAGAAGAACGAACCCTATTTGGACGACTTTATCGACAGCATAGATAATGGCTTTTATCATGCAACTGCGGCAAAAACCTTTACAGCGGTTATGTGCGAAAATTGCAGCTATAAGGAAGCTGTGGAGCTTGTAATGTCAGGTGCATTTTATCCTACAGAATATGCCAATCTTTCGATCACAAACAATGTAGCTGAACAGCTTGACCAAATGGGTGTACCGCTTCGCGCTTGTGAGGGCTTTAATTACTGCTACGATATTGACAGCGCTGACCGTTTGAAGGGCGCGTTGGAACGTGGTGCGGCGATTTTTGTGCAGGATAAAGAGCTTGCGGTCAAGGTCTGCGAATATATGAAGCTGCCTGATTGGAGCAATTTCAGAAGTCAGGTCGAATTTGAAATGGGGAGTGATATTGTCAATTTATCGGGCTATAAATTGAGTGGACTTCGGAAGAAATATTTGCAGGAAAACCGCAGCATTGAATTATCTCAAAAAATAAATGATGAGTATATTAAGTTTATTGCCGACATGAAAAAAGAGCCTGCCGAAAATATTATTCAATCAGCCTACGAAATTGTTTGGAAAGATAGTATTGCTACATACTGCGAGGAATATCCTCTGAACTTGTCGGAGAG
>JAIEDQ010000228.1 GCA_029067895.1 Oscillospiraceae bacterium
AGCTTACCCCGTCGGGACAGGGCGGGATATCAAGCTTGTTCGGGTCGAAATTCTCCGACGGCATTTTCATTTCCATACAGCCGCTTTCGGAGCGGTATCCTCTATGTCCGAAAAAGGAATCCCGCGTACTTGATGCATAGTCGGACAGGTCGGTCGGAACGACTTCGCCGATAAAAAGTCCCGAATCAGTCCCGCCAAGAACAGCACGGTCAAAGCCGCTTTGGACAATAAATTCCTCGCTTTCGCGGAGCAGACGGCTTCCGATACCCTTTCCGCGAAAATCGGGACGCACACATAAAAGGCGTATGCAGTTCCCGCAGACAGCCGAAAATCCCGTTGGCGCACCGCTGTCACCGTCCCAAAAAAGCTTGCAGTTGTCCGCGTCAAGAAGCCTGAAAAAAACGTCTTTTCCGACGGGAAGCTGCGGGAAGCATTCCGAAAAAATGCTGTAAATATTATTTTTCATGACAAATCCGCTCCTTTACATAATGGATACATTATATAATGTTTTGCCTTTTGTGTCAAGGACAATACAAAGCGCAAAAAAATATCAGCCAAAAGTTTGGAAAATTCAAAACAACGTACGTTCGCAAAAGTAAAAGACCCATATACAAAAGGATTTGCCGCCGAGATTTTACACTCGACGGCAAAAAATTAGGTAAATCAATCCTTGTTTGAATTAAAGATGTCCTCAGGCACCCGCAAACAGGCTTTTACTTTTGTTTAAGGACAAATTTGCTTGTGAGGTTCTGAAGCGCAGCCGCTTGATCGTTGAGCTTCTCGGAAGAAGCCGCGGACTGCTCGGCGGTAGCTGAGTTGGTCTGAACAACAGACGAAATTTGGTCTACGCCTGTGTTTACTTGTTCGATCATTGCTGCCTGCTCGGTGGAAGCTGTCCAAATGTCGTTGATCAGTTTAATTGTCTGATTTGTAACATCAACGGACGAGTTGAGCGACTCCGCGGTTTCTTCAACAATATGCGAACCGCTTTTAACCGCTTGAATGGTTTGCTCAATGAGTCCGGTCGTATTGGTGGCAGCCTCTGCCGATTTGGACGCAAGGTTTCTTACCTCGTCTGCAACAACGGCAAAGCCCTTGCCCGCAGCGCCTGCTCTCGCAGCTTCAACAGCAGCGTTAAGCGCGAGAATATTGGTCTGGAACGCAATATCCTCGATCGTCTTGATAATGTTCGAGATCTCGTTGGATTTATCGGAAATATGGTTCATCGCAACAACCATTTCCTTCATATGCTTATTGGAGATCGACATCTTTTCGCCCGCCTGATTTGCCTTTTGGTTAGCTTCTTCAGCGTTTTGGGCGTTAGTGTCAACCTTATCTTTAAGCGCCCCGATAATGCTTGCAAGCTCTTGGATAGAAGAAGCCTGTTCGGTGGTTCCCGACGCAAGAGAAGTAGCTCCGCTGGAAATCTGCACAGCACCTTGATTAACATGTGCGGCAGAAATATCGATTTGCTGCATAGTATCTGACAGTCCATATGCAAGGCTGTTCAGCGCCTCGATTATGCTGACGAAATCGCCGTTGAACTCGATCTGCCCCTGAATGTTAAAGTCACCGTCCGCAAGCTGTTTGCAAAGACGCGAGATTTCGACGATATAACCGTTCAGTGAGTTTATTGTTCTGTTGATCGAGTCCGCAAGCTGACCTGTTTCATCATCGGACGTGTGGTCAACGCTGACATTAAGATTGCCCGAAGCCACAGCGTTCATAACGCTGACCGTTTTCTTGATTGGGTTTGCAATGCTGTTCGCAGTGATAATGCAGACAACAGTCGCATCAATAATAAAAAACAGACCTAAAATAATCGTAATAACAACAGCGAATGTGGTTTCGTCCATCCACTCATTGACCTCGGTTGTAACTCCTATCACCCAACCGTCCGTATTTCCGACCTTGGAGTAAGCAAGGTATCTGTCAACACCGCCGCCGTTTACTTGACCGAATACAGTGCTTTCGTTGTCGGTCATTGAAATTGCCTGCTCTTCAAGCTCGCTGAGACAGTCATACTCAGCATTGCTTTTGTGAGTGTGATTGACGTTGTTCATTCCCTCGTCGACGCATTTCTGTTCCATACAGGCGATATATGTACCGTTTTCGTCCATAATGTATGTTTCGCCCGACTGACCTACACGGATCTCATCAATAATGTCGTGAAGCATAGAACCCTCGATACCGAAATAAACAACGCCGATAACTTCACCGTCATTGAGCCCGTCTTCTTTAATGGGTGCGCAAAAGTATATGATCGGTCTGCCGCTAACATCCTGCGGACCAAACACAAATTCTATGTTTTTCATACCTTTTATGTAGCAATGGTCCTCTCTGTAATCAATTATGTCATCAAGAGTTTCGTATCCCCAACCGTCCTTGTCAATATAGCCGCGTTCGGAGAAGCCGTAAGCGTCGGCTCTTTCCTGCAGAAGCTCAAGCTTTTCTTCTACGGTGTGATCATCGCCCATACGCGGATCCATACCGACTTCCTTGACGATCGCGACATAACGGGACAAGTAGTTCTCCAGGCGTACGCTCGTCTGAAACGCAATCTCAGAGAGCGTGGTCTCAAGCGTTGACCCGGTGCTGCGGAAGTTCAGATAGCTGCCTAAAATGCCGATTACGGTAATACCGATAAAAACTACCGACAAAATTCGTCTAAGCAGCTTGCTTTTAACAGTCTTTAAGATGTTCATAAAAGTACCCCCTGGTTTTTATAGCAATTTAATTTTATACTTTTTTGTAAAATTTTTCAACTGAGTTCACTTAAACGACGGATTTTTCACTTAATTGACATTGGTATGGATAATATTTCTTTTTGTATTAAACAATGAACGTCTGTATTCACGAATTCAAGGACGCACATCCAACATTATTGAAAATGCCTTGAATTTCCAAAGTTAAAAAGAGCCTGTTACCATACAGCAACAGGCTCCCAATGGGTCATATTTAAAAATAATTGGCAAGCAATAGGCATTTGTAAAAACAGCAGAAAATAGAAAACCCGCAAATCCAGTCTACAAAAGGATTTGCGGGATATGAAAATGGTGGAGCATAGGGGACTTGAACCCCTGACCCCCACACTGCCAGTGTGGTGCGCTCCCAACTGCGCTAATGCCC
>JAIEDQ010000229.1 GCA_029067895.1 Oscillospiraceae bacterium
GGCAAATAAAAGACAGCCCATTTAGGGGCTGCCCGTGAATCAAATGCGGTTGGCAGACTTTTCAGAACCCCTTAAGGAGTAAGGGTCGTACCAAGCCCTTTTAGGGCTTTCGCAAACCACCCGTTTTACGGGTGGTTTTGATTTATTCGTAAAGCTTCGGAAGCTCATCGAGAGTGATAACATACTCGTCGTTGTAAATTTCCTTGAGGACTGCGGTGTCGTTATGGTCGGTGATGTACTCGGTGTGCCATGTCATGAACCATACCCAGTCGGCTTTTCCGTCGGTAAGCTGCTTTGCGGTGGGGATACGTCCGCACTCGTGGAAGCATACCGGCATTTCCTTGCCCACAACGTCCTGAACCTTTGTGTAGAGATTTGCATTCGCGCCGTCGTTGTAGGAATCAGCGCCCGCAATGTCAACGTACTCATCGCCGGGATACCACTTGTCGTAACCTCTGCCGTTGCCCGAATAGCCCAGCACCCAGATAAGGTTGTCAAGCTTCCAGTAGTTTGTGTAGCGGTCGTACATGATACGCCAGAGCTTTACAAAGTTGTCCGCGCCGCCTTTGCCCCACCAGAACCAGCCGCCGTCGAACTCGTGGAAAGGTCTCCACAGTACGGGGATATTTTTTTCTTTCAGTTCCTTTAACGCTTCGGCAGCCTTGTCCATGCCTGCGATAAGAGCCTTATACTCGGCAGTGCCCTCGGTAAGAGCCTTGTCCCAGTCGGCGATCTCGGTTTTCATGCACTCGTCCCAGCTGTGGCTGAAATCCGAACCGCAGTGCCAGCAGATGGTTACTATACCGCCTTTTTCGTGCCATTCCTCGGCACGCTTGTTAACGCCCGCGAAGTCGTCGTTCATGTAGTCGAGACCTCTTATAGCAGGGTACTTGCCGGTGTTTTTATAGATGTAGTCAAACTCGTACTGGTCGCTGCCCATCCATGTGGACTCCTGCTGTCCCGAAATAATTTTGGTGCGGTAAACGTCCGAAATGTATTCGTACAGAGCCTGCGCTTCCTTTGAAGCGTCGGGGTTTGACAGCTTGGGTTTATTGTTTGCGGAGACGGAAGCTTCTTCTGCCAGAGCGGAGGAGGTCTTGATTTCCGCAGAAGCGTTTCCTGTATCCGCACCGCAGGATGCCGCCGAAACGGTCATTGACAAAACGGCAGCCAATGCAAGGATTTTTTTCACTGATATCATAATAAATTTTTCACGGACAGAGCCGTGTGCTCCTTTCGTAAAGATTTGTGATCGTGTTTTAAGTTTATCACATTTTTTGGTACGGGTCAATTCTTTTAAAGCAATTTGGCGTATTTTACAAAATGCCGTGAAATTCTTGTGTATTTCCACACGCAAATTAATTTGTAACGTTAAATTTTGAGCGGGGAGCCCTCGCGGGCACTTTTACGCAGTGCAAGAAAGTCACGCCCCACCGCAAGATGTTCGGACTATTAATTTTGCTATGCCCCCTCAAGGGGGCGGGTAGATTTGTCGATACCTGATTTATTAGATTTTTGTGATACGGAGACTTATTCACCATACAGAACATTACCCCGCTAAATCAAAATTTTTTAAGTTGATTTTTACGTCAGAATGCTGCTCCGTATTGACAAATACTTCAAAAAGGGTTATACTTATTATTAATATATTATTAATATAATATGCTGTTGAGCGGGAAAGGAGCTTTTTTATGGTACAGCAGCTTAACGAAAACTGGATACTTCAAAGCGGAACGGCAGAGGGAATTCGCACCAATATCCCCTGCTCGGTCTACGACTGCCTTATCCGCGC
Organism: Oscillospiraceae bacterium; assembly: GCA_029067895.1. GTDB lineage: Bacteria > Bacillota > Clostridia > Oscillospirales > Ruminococcaceae > RGIG8773. The sequence goes on from JAIEDQ010000229.1 coordinate 1,793, forward strand.
GGGGAAAATGCCCGACCCTTACTTTGGCGAAAATCAGTACGCCGCTCTGGAGCTTTCCGACGGAAACTATGTCTTTGAACACACCTTTATCCCCTCGCAGGATATTCTCGTATGCGAAAAAATATATCTGCGCTTCAACGGTATCGACACCCTCGCGGAGATACTGCTCAACGGCTCGGCAATAGGCAGGGCTGAAAATATGCACCGCGTATATGAATACGACGTTACGGGTCTGCTTCGGGAGGGTCAGAACGTTATTGCCGTAAGACTTTTTTCTCCGCTTGAATACATACGCACCGCCCATAAGCAGAAACCCGCCTGGGGCGTAAATTCCACAGTCGAGGGCTTCCCGCAGATACGCAAGGCGCACTATATGTTTGGCTGGGACTGGGGTCCGCAGCTTCCCGATCTGGGTATCTGGCGCGGTGTTGAGCTTGAGGGCGTGAACGGCGGCAGGATAGAAAGCGTTTACGTCAAGCAGGAGCATTCCGCGGCAGGAGTGCGCCTGATATTTGACACAAGGATAGCGGACATATCCTCGGATAACCTCCGTATCGGCATAAACGTTACCTCTCCCGTCGGCGAGGATATCGTTATTTCTGATAATGCGAAGGACAAGGCGGTGGCTCTTGAATGCACGATAGCGTCGCCGCTGCTCTGGAACGTAAAGGGCTACGGCAAGCAGAATCTGTACATGGCTAAGGTAATGCTTTTCGACGGCGAGGAGCCTGTGGATATCCGTGAATTCAACATAGGTCTGCGGACTGTGGAGCTTTGCCGCGAACCCGACAAGGAGGGCGGCGAGGAATTTTGCTTCCGCGTAAACGGCGTTAAAATATTTGCCATGGGCGCAAACTATGTCCCCGAAGATCAGATACTTCCCAGACGCTCAGCGGAGCGCACAAGGGAGCTGCTGAAAAGCTGTGCGGCGGCAAACTATAACATGATACGGGTATGGGGCGGAGGCTTCTATCCCGACGACAACTTCTACGACACCTGCGACCGTCTGGGTCTGCTTGTATGGCAGGACTTCGCTTTTGCCTGCGCGGTCTACAACGCCGACGCGAATTTCAGCACAAACATCAAGCAGGAGTTCATAGACAACATAAAGCGTCTGCGCAATCACCCCTCGCTGGGTATGTGGTGCGGAAACAACGAGATCGAGTCCGCGATACAGTACTGGGGCATACCCGTTACCGAGGAGCAGAAGCAGGGCTATCTGAGGATATTTGAAAAGCTGATACCAAGCGTTCTGAAGCACTACGACCCCAATACCCCCTACTGGCCCTCGTCTCCCTCGTCGGGAGGAGGCTTCGACGAGTCAAGCGCAGAAAACAGGGGAGACTCCCACTACTGGGCGGTATGGCACAACTGCAAGCCCTTTGACGATTTCAAAAAGCACAAGTTCCGCTTCTGCTCGGAGTACGGCTTTGAGTCCATACCCAGCATGAAAACGGTTTGTACCTTTGCGCGTGAAAAGGACTTCAACCTCTGTTCGGGAGTTATGGAGGCTCACCAGAAATGCGAGGCGGGAAACGAAAAGCTGCTGTATTATCTTGCTCAGATGGTAAGATACCCCTACAATTTCGAGGACTTGGTATACGCTACCCAGCTCGTTCAGGCAGAGGCGATACGTCAGAGCGCGGAGCATATGCGCCGAAACCGCGGACGCTGCATGGGTTCGCTTTACTGGCAGGTGAACGACAGCAACCCCGTTATCTCATGGTCGTCCGTAGACTACTTCGGCAGATGGAAAGCCCTCCACTACGCCGCGAAAAAGTTCTACGCGCCCGTGCTTTGCTCCATAGACGACAGCGACAAGGACAATCTTGTAATAAACATTTCCAATGAGAAGCTTGAAGCCTTTGTGGGAACAGTCCGCTGGAGAGTAAGACGGAACGACACTACAGTGATCTCACAGGGCGCTGTGGACGTGAACATTCCTCCGCTGACGGCAAAGAACGTTGAGAACCTTACTCCCGGCAAAACCAAGCTTGAAAAGAATATGCTCAGAACTCACTACATAGAGTACACCCTGATACATGACAACGCGGCGATCGCAAACGGAACGCTCATGCTTGTGCAGCCCAAGCTGTTTGAATTTCTCGATCCCGAAATAACCGTGAAAGCGGATAAGATAGGCGATAAGTACCGCTTTGAGCTGAACAGCAAAGGCTTTGCCAAGGGCGTTTATCTGGACTTCGACGAGTTCGACTGCGTTTTCGGGGACAACTGGTTCGATCTGCACGGAAAGGAATATTCGGTGCTTGCAAACAAAAAATTCTTCCCAGAGGGACTTACCCCGCAGGAGGTCGCGGGCAAGCTGAAGATAAAGAGCTGTTACGACTTACAGCAGTGAAAGGACAGGTGCGCCGATGGATCACAAACAGGAATTTCTGGACATCTATAAATCCTGCATAACAAGAGAGGGAGCGGATAAGCTTCTGGAATATCTGCTCTCGGACAAAAGCGATTTTTTCACCGCTCCCGCAAGCACCCGTTTTCACGGCTCTTATGAGGGAGGACTGCTGGAGCATAGCCTGAACGTTTATCACTGCCTTAAAGACTATCTGAGCCGTGAGAGGGCGAAAACGGTCTACGGAATGAATTATTCCGAGGAGACGATAGCGATATCCGCGCTTCTGCACGACATCTGCAAGGTAAACTTCTACAAGGTTGACTACCGCAACGCAAAGAACGATCAGGGTGTTTGGGAGAAAGTCCCCTACTATACCATAGACGATCAGCTCCCCTACGGACACGGTGAGAAGTCGGTGTACATAATCACGGGCTTTATGCGTCTGAGCCGCGAAGAAGCCTTTGCGATACGGTATCATATGGGCTTTTCAAACGGCGACGATCCTAATCAGGTGGGCAGGTCATTTGAGATGTTTCCGCTGGCATTTGCGCTCAGCACCGCCGATATGGAAGCGTCATATTTCCTTGAGGGGAAATAAGTTCAAAGCCGCTTTTTGCTGTCATTTTAAAGTCAATTTGCCGCCTGTTTTTCGGGCGGCGATATTTTTTTCAAAACGCTATTCCATTTCTGCAAAATATGTGATATAATAATTGTGTATAGTTTATGCCTCTTGCGGCAAATCTTGGAATTAGGCGGTGATTTCGTGAAAACTTTCTGGCGCGCCCTGTGGCTGGCTGCTGTGGCTTTCGGAGGAGTAGCTCTCGTCCGCGTTGCACTGGAGATACTCAACAGAGACAGCAAAAGATATATTGATGTATAACTTACAGTAATTATTGCAAATAAAATTACACGGAGTAATTTTTAACATGAATAAATATCAGAAATTAGCGGGAAACACCCTGATCTTCGCTATCGGAAACTTCGGGGCGAAATTCCTCAGCTTTATATTGATGCGGCTCTATACGGGCTGTATGACCGACGAACAGTACGGCATGGCTGACATACTTATTCAGACGGTGAACGTTCTGTACCCCATCGTGACCCTAAGCATGGCGGACGCGATAATCCGCTTTGGTATGGAGAAGAAAAACGACGGACGGCAGGTCTACACCGTCGCCCTCTGCTCAACCCTTATGGGACTGGGCGTGCTTACGCTTGCCATGCCGATCTTCAATCTATTCGAGACGTATAATCAGTACAGTTTTATACTATATGTATGCTGTTACTGCTCCTGCTTCCGTCAGATAGCTTCAAATTTTGTGCGTGCAAAGGGCTATGTAAAGCTGTTTGCTCTGGACGGCATAGTCTCCGCGCTTACGATAGTGATATTCAACGTGATCTTTCTTGTCTGCTTCGATATGGGAGTAACAGGGTACGTGCTGTCAATAATCCTGTCCGACGCCATTTCCTTTACGGGACTTACCTTTATGGCGGGTCTGCACAAATACCTTGACATCACCTACTTTAACAAGAAGCTTTTCACGGATATGATAAAATACTCCGCGCCGCTTATCCCCGCGTATGTTATGTGGTGGATAACCTCCGCCTCGGACAGATGGTTCGTCAAGAGCCTTTGCGGAGGGGGAGTGAACGGCGTCTACAGCGTTGCCTATAAGATACCGTCCCTGCTGATGATGTTCACAACGCTGTTCTATCAGGCATGGCAGATGTCTGCTATCGAAAACAGGAACGACAGCGGTCTGTCGAAGTTCTACACAAAAATCTACGGAGCGTACAGCTCCCTGCTTATGATAGCCGCGGCAGGAGTTATCATGCTCGTGAAGCCGCTTACATATCTGCTCGTAGACAACGATCCCGAAAAGAACTTTATTTTCGCATACCACTACACACCGATACTGGTAATCGCTATGATATTCCAGTGCCTTTGCCAGTTTACGTCAAGCGTCTATAACGTGAAGAAAAAGTCCATGAACTCAATGCTGACAAGCGTTATAGCGGCTATGACAAATTTGATACTAAACTTCCTGCTGATACCTGAATACGGCGCATACGGCGCGGCGGTCGCCACGGCAATATCCTATGCGGCTTGCTTCGGTATACGTATCTTTGACGTTACAAGGCTTATCGAGTTCAAAGCCTATCACATACGGACGATAATCAACACCGTTATGGTGGGAGTCATGGCTTACATTGCCATAACCGAGCCTAAGCTTACATATCTGTGGCTGATACTTATTTTCCTGCTTGTGACTGCGCTTAACTTCGGGGCGGTAATGAGTACAATTAAAAAAATTCTTGGCAGACGCGCGGGCAAGACGTCTCCTATAGAGTGATACTTCTGTTATAGTAGGATTTGTTAGTTAAATAATATTATAAAATTAAGAGAGGAATGTTTACAATGAGTATTAAAATTCAGGAATATCACAAAAAGTACATGAAGAAGTCATGGAATGGCGACACCCCATTTGACGTTGACGTTAAAATGTTTCAGCTTGACGCTCTGAAAACCAGCTATGTTTTCGGCGTTCTCGAAGACGGCTATCTTGTCCAC
>JAIEDQ010000023.1 GCA_029067895.1 Oscillospiraceae bacterium
CCGAGACCCAGTTCGGTCACGGCGTAAGAGTTCAGAGAACCGCCATGATGTTTGAGCAGTCCCAGCTGAGAGAAACCGGCAGACCTCTCGACTTTGCGGCTCTGGACGAGGGCTTCTTTGCGATACTCACTCCCGAAAATATGGTCACCTACTCTAAGGATGGCTCGTTCATAATTACAAAGGAGAGCGAGGACGAGGATGCTCCGTGGCTTCTGTGCAACTCATGGGGCGGCTGGGTGCTTGACTATGAGGGAAACCGCATAGAAGTGCCTTTTAAGGAAAATGAGCCCACGGAGATAGACGACTCGGAGCTTGCACAGATGATCGGCGTGTACAAGTTTGAAGACCCCTACGGTCTGGATATGATCGGAGACAACTACTATACCGAGACGGCTTCAAGCGGTCCCGCAATTGCGGACACAGGCGCGAGAAAAAAGCAGAGATGGTTAGAGGCGTCGGGTACGAACGTTGCAAACGAGATGACCAAGGTCATCGAGTACCAGAGAGCTTATCAGCTTAACGTAAATATGGTAAAAACTCACGACGAGCTGGAAAATATAATAAACAATCTCAGGAACTGATTTAGAAGAGAGGATACAGCAGTATGATAAAAAATATTGAGCAGCTTCAGGATATGCATCTCGACGTTCTGAAGGAGTTGGGAAGCATAGGGTCGGGAAATGCTGCCAGCGCGCTTTCCGAGGTTTTGCAGTGCAACACGGACATAGCTGTTCCGTCCGTTAAGGTACTGGACTTCAGCGACGCGGTGAACTTTCTCGGAGGTCCCGAAAATATCGCGATAGGTATGCTCATTAACATGAGCGGCGATATTACGGGAATGATGCTTTACGTTCTTCAGCATTCCTTTGCAAGCAAGATGACAAAGGCTCTTTTCGGGTCTGAAATAGAAAACCTGCTTGAAATGAACGACATGGAAAAATCCTTTATTTCCGAGGTCGGAAATATTATGGGAGGCTCGTACATAAACGCGATAGCGGCTCTTACAGGCATGACTATTGATATATCGGTGCCTGTAATGACCGTGGATATGGTCGGCGCGATACTGAGCGTACCGGTCATTGAATTCGCACAGGTCGGAAATAAAGCGCTTTTTATTGACGACAGCTTCAAAATAGACGGCGGTGAAATAAAAAGCAATATGATACTTGTTCCCGAGATGGAGTCTCTTGAAACTCTTTTCACAAGACTGGGAGTGAGCGTATAATGGCAAATACTGTTACAGTCGGTATTGCAGACCTGAATGTTGTAAGAGCCCCTGATGTTTTGGTCACATACGCGCTCGGCTCGTGTGTGGGAATATGTCTTTATGACGCAGAAAAAAAGATTGCGGGACTGGCGCATATTATGCTGCCGCAAAGCAAGGAAGCCGCGCAGGGGATAGACAATAAGCGCAGATACGCCGATACGGGCATAGCTGAGCTTATCCAGAAGATGACAATGATGGGTGCGAACAAAGCCCGTCTTACAGCGAAGATCGCCGGAGGCGCTCAGATGTTCAATGCAAACTCAGCGGTATTCAACATAGGCGAGAGAAACGTTGAGGCGGTAAAGCAGGTTCTGGCGTCATACAGGATAAGGATCATTGCGGAAGAGACAGGCGCAAATTTCGGACGTACCCAGTATTTCCACGGAGATACAGGCATAATGGAGATACGCGCTGCAACGAGACCGACGAAGATGTACTGATTGACGGCGGATACAAAAAATATATACGAAAAGGGTATCGCTCCGTATGGCGCGATACCCTTTATTTTCAGGACGTTTCCACATAAGACAAAGACGTGCAAGGTCTTATGTAGCGTCGTTATGCAGACCGAAGCTGATGGACAGGGCGCTGTTGACTCTGGTCATAGCGGTTGGGTCAAGCTCACCCATGCGTTCCTTAAGACGTTTTTTGTCGATAGTTCTGATCTGTTCGAGAAGAACAATGCTGTCCTTTTGAAGTCCACATTTGTCGGCGTTGAGCTCGATGTGGGTGGGCAGCTTGGATTTTTCCCGCTGGCTTGTTATCGCCGCGGCAATGACTGTGGGACTGTGCTTGTTGCCCACGTCGTTCTGGACTATCAGCACGGGACGTATCCCGCCCTGCTCCGAGCCCACAACGGGACTGAGGTCTGCGTAGTAGATTTCTCCCCTTTTTACCGGCATTTTCATACACTCCTATTTTACCGAGTTGCGGCAGCCTTTCGGACAACCGCTTATGGTATTATTGTTGACGGTTTTTGAGAAAATAATCACCGCCTGCAATTTTTCATATTCGGCAAATATATTGGGACACTTTTATTATATGCAGGAGGGGTTGTACGGGGTTAGGAGGCTTTGCCGCCTGAGCGCTGCTGCGGTTTAAGTTGACATAACGTTCCGCAGGAGTTATAATTAAATAAAACATTTTCTAAGGAGACCTGACCCATGAATTTACTTATAATCCGCCACGGCGACCCCGATTATTCCATAGACTCCCTCACCGAAAAGGGCTGGCGGGAAGCCGAAATTCTCTCGGAGCGGATAGCTCCCCTTGACGTTAAGGCGTACTACATTTCTCCCTTGGGACGGGCGCAGGACACCGCGTCCCTTACGCTGAAAAAGGCGGGACGTTCCGCGGAGACCATGCCTTGGCTGAAAGAATTCAACGTACCCATAAAAGACCCTGCGGCGGGTATCGACCGCGGCATACCTTGGGATATGCTCCCCGCCGAGTGGACAGCCGTCCCCGAATACTACGACAGGGAAAAATGGTACGGGCTGCCGCTTATGCAGTCGGGCAGCATGAGCGAACGTCTTGCCGAGGTGTGGGATGGTCTTGACGGTATCCTCGAAAAGCACGGCTACAAGCGGGAGGGAAACCTGTACCGCGCCGTAAAGCCCAATGAGGACACTATCGTGTTTTTCTGTCACTTCGGAGTGCAGTGCGTAATGCTGGGACATCTTCTGGGGATATCGCCTATGATATTGTGGCACGGGCTTATGACCGCTCCCACGTCGGTGACAACGCTGCATACCGAGGAACGCCGCGAGGGTATCGCTTATTTCAGAGCAAGCGCGGTGGGGGATATATCCCACCTTTACGCGGCGGGCGAGCCTCCTGCCTTTGCGGGACGCTTCTGCGAGACTTTTTCAAACACGGAGCAAAGGCACGACTGACCTTGCGAAAAACGGCGGAACGCTTTTGACGCTCTGCCGTTTTTCGAGGTTATTTAAGAAGATGATTAAGAAATTACCATTCTTAATAGTCTTGGGGAATTTCATAATATAAATCCCAAAAGTTTGTATAATTATATTCATTTCCCTTATATGTAACTGTAAGAGCTTCGCAATGCTCAAAAAAGCCAACGCTATTTCTACGGCTGATATTATCGGGAAGTGTCAGATTTCTAAGACTTGTGCAGTTTTCAAATACATAACTGCCAAAAACAACTCCGTCAGGCAGCGTTACCTCTTTAAGACCTGAACATCTTTGAAATGCATAATCGCCAATATATTCAACGCTGTCGGGTATTGATATGCTTTCAAGGCTTGTGCAGTCAGAAAATGCTAATTTGCCAATTTCTTTAACATTATCGGAAATTGTAACGCTTTTAAGACTTGAACAAAGGTAAAATGCTTGCTCTCCGAATTCAGTAATACTATCGGGAATTGTAATGCTTTCAAGACTTGAACACCAGGAAAATGCGTTATTTCCAATTACTGTAACGCTATTTGGTATTTCTATACTTTTAAGGCTATCACAGCTGCTAAAAGCCTGCTCTCTGATTTCAGTTACACTATTTGGTATTTCTATACTTTCAAGACTATCACAGCCGCAAAAAGCAAAACTTCCAATTACAGTAACACGGTTTGGTATTTCTATGCTTTCAAGGTTTTTACAGCCGCTAAAAGCATCATATCCGATTTCCGCAACACTGTCGGGAATTATAACGCTTTTAAGATTTGGACATTCGTAAAAGGCTTTCTCGCTAATAGACGTAAAGCCATCGGGTATTTCAACGTGTGTTACTTTTGATTTACTTATTGAAAACTGCACAACAGGGTCGCCGTCAAGCTCTGTAGGTATGCGGATAGCTTCTGCGCTGCCATTGTATTTTTTTATGACCGCACCTTTAAGAGCGGCGTCATAATTGTATTCAAAATCCTCCGCCGCAGGCTCGACAACTTCTAAAGCGGGTTCTGTTGTGGTTGTTTCCTCCATTGTAGTCTCCTCCGGGACGGTTGTCTCCTCCTGCTTCGCCGCGGTGGTCTCGTCCTTAACGGTCTCCGTCTTAGCGGTTGTGGCAGCGTCAGCCTCTGCCGAGCCGCCGCCCTCCGAATTACACGCCGAAAATGACAATAACATTGTCAGCGCAATTGCCAGTGCTGTTAATTTTTTCATTTTACACTTTCCTTTCTTTACGCCTTTGGCATAATATGGTGATTTTAAAAAATCACGCGAAATCATTACCAAGCTATTATATCACACTCAAAATGCCTTGTGGTATACAAATTTGTATGACAAACACACTTTTTTTGCAGGACTTTTTAATGCTCCGCCGTCAAACAGCGGCTTTAAAAATTTTTCCCAACAAAATTAAAAATCGTCTATACAAATCGCTTGAAATATGTTATAATAGAATATATATACGATAAAAGGAGGACTGCGGCTTATGAAGCTCGCAGAAAAATTCAGCGGGGTCTTTAGCAGGGATAAGTTCGACGCCGGCTTCAGAAATGCACTGAAACGGCGGCAGTTCAGCGTCGTTTCAAAAAAGGAAGAAAATCTGTACGAGGTGTCCAACGGCACGGTCGTGTTTACGGTGGACGTTGGCGAAGCGCGGGCGGCATATGAGAAAAACCGCTCCGACGAGGAGCTTGACAGACTGATAAACCGTCTGGAGCACGACTGCCTGACAAAGGGCAGAATGGTGTCCTTTACCAACGGTCAGGAGTTCCTGCGCTTGCTTATAATGCGGGAAAAGGACGTTACCGCCGATATGATAAGCGCGGACTTTGTGGAGGGTCTGAAAAAAGTCGCGGTCTATACGCCCGACGACGAGATAATCCACTTTCTTGACGAGGATACCCTCAAAAGGTGGGGAGTTCCCCGCGAGGTGGTCTTTTCGGTGGCGGACAGAAATATGTGCAAGATACTTTCAAAAGCCGAGATAAACGAGGAGACCCTCATTGAAGGCGTTACGGCTCTGGAGTTCCAGATAGCCTCTCCCGCCTTTTGCAGTTCGCTTATCCTGTGCAACGAGTTCAGGTCGGCGGTGTACGAAAAGCTTGGAGCGAAATTTCTGGTCGTCGTGCCCTCGCGGGAAAATCTGGTGGTGCTGAAAAATATTACCAACAACATTTTAGAGGGACTTGGCACGGTCATTCTCAGCGACTACAGAAAGGCGAAAAATCCTCTTACTACGGACGTTCTGCTGTTCACTCCGCAGGATATCCAGATAGCGGGACATTTTTCCATCGGTCGGGACGAGGACACCCGCAGCGCGGAACAAAAGAGTGAAGCCGTTGCGCAGAGTGCGGAAACCCCGTGACATACATACACGAAAGGAGTACATATGGCAAAGTTCAGATACGATAAAAACAAGAAAAGACCCATTGCGAAAAGAGTATTGATATTCATTCTTGCGGTGGCTCTTTTACTGGGTATAATTGTAATGGCTATCCCCACAAGAGCGGAGGGAAACGCCGAAAACCTTACGGTGCAGTCCTTTGAGACGGGAAAGCTTGCGGACGCTATCAGCGAAGCCGCGGACGGCACGGACTACAACTTCATAAAGAATATCGCGGTGCTGTCGGGTACGCTGAACGCAGAGGACTACAGTGCGCTTACGGCTATCCCCAATCTGGAGATAATCGAGCTTGCGGGTACGGAGACCGAGGGCGGGATAATTCCCGAAAACGCCCTGCCCTCACGCAATCAGCTTACGGTGCTGACCCTGCCGAAAAACACTGCCGAGATCGGCAAAAACGCTTTTTCGGGCAACAGAAAGCTTGTCAAGGTCTTGATGCCCGCAACCGTTACAAAAATTGACGACTACGCCTTTGCCGCCTGTGAGGCGCTGGAGGAAGTCCCCGTGTCGGCAGCTGTGACCTATATCGGCGAGGGCGCGTTTCAGGACTGCAAGGCGATAACCGAATTTGTTATCCCCGCAGGGATATCGGAGCTGTACCCCAACACCTTCAGCAAGTGCGGCTTTGAGAGCATTTCGATAGGTCCCGATGTGAAAAAGATAGGCGGCAGCGTTTTTGCCGACTGCAATAATCTTAAAGATATCTACGCTTACGGCGAGGAAGCTCCCGCTCTGGACAGCGACGTTTTCCGCAACGTAAGCGCGGCGGTGCATTGCTATGAGGATTCCGCCGAAAGCTATGAAAGCTGGAAGCAGAACAATATCACCATTGCAGCCGACCTTACGGGGGAGTATTCCCTCAAGGCGGAGGTATCCGCAGAAAATGACGATACCTATGAAGCGGCTTCCGCGGAAACCGAAAAAACCGATAATGACGAGCCTCAGACGGAAGCCACCGAAGCTGAGGCTGTTCCTGTTCAGGGACAAACAGATACTCAGTCTGTTCAGCCCGCTCAGTCCGCACAGTCGGGAGGTCTCAGCGTGGGGGTTGTGATCGTAATTGTGATAATGGCTATGGTCATTGCGGTTCTTGCGACTGTTCTGGTCATGATGAAAAAAGGCGGTAAAAGCTGATGGAGGACGCGGCGGGAAAAATTCTCCGCATACTGAAAAAGCATGGCGAGATTTTCCTTTTGTGGCTGCTGTGCGTTGTTTCGATCTCGGCGTCGCTGTATATCTATACGGAAAACGTCATAGATGTTTATACTATAGCGGGAGCAGCCGCGGCTGCGGGACTGATAAAATTTTTTGACTTTTTACGCAGCAAAAAGCTTGGAGGTCTTATATACTTCGGCACGCTGATCATCTTGGGCATAACAGTTCCGTCTGCGTTTGTGGGCAGATCATGGGAGGACAGTTTTGCATTTATAAGATGGTTTTTCTCGGGCGCACAGGCTGAGGAGACCCGCGTCAGCTTTATGCTCACTCTTATGCCGATGATGACATTTTTCCTTGCGTCGGCGTACTATTATTTTACAAGGATAATCTACCGTTCCTCCATGCTTGCGCTGGTATCGCTGATACCGTTTGCGCTGGCGGTCAAGGCGGCGGCGGTCCTGCCGTTTGCGTATGCGGCGTCGATAGCGTCCGTAAACCTGATATTCTTTATTATCGACGGACGGAAAAGGCTGCTTAAAGGCTCGTCCGAAAAAAGTGCGGCGGGCTCGGCAGCAACGGTCTATACGGATTTTGCTGTTGCGGCGGTACTGCTTGCAATTATCGCTCCGAAGCCCGAGGAGACTCCCTATTACGAAAAGTTCGAGGCGGCTGTAAGTATGTTCAGCTTCGGCGGCAGCGGCGAGACCGAATATCAGGGCGAGTACAAGCAGGCTTCGGGACGCGTTGACGAGCTTTTAAGGGGCGAGAGCATACTGCTGTATATTATCGGTTCGCCCGAGACAACATATATGAAAACGCAGGTTTTCAACACCTACGACAGCGAAACGGGTCTTTGGGCAAATCCGGACGATACTGTATACGGCAGCAAGTCATGGCAGAAGGACGCGCAGCTGCTGAGCTTTGAAAAGCTTGCCGCGGCAGTGGAGACGGCAGCGGAAAGAAACAGGGAGTCGGCTGAGGAATACGGTTTCCTTGACGACGAGGAGTACCTGCTGTTCGGCAAGTATCCTTGGGCGGAGCGGCTTACGGAGCTTACGGACCACCAGAGCTATAGCATTGTTTACGCCCAGAACTTTCCCGCAGTGTATGTTCCCGCCCCGCTGAGGGCGACCGAGGTCAGCATTTCCGACCGGAGAGTTTCATGGATCGCCCGTTCCGACGCGGGAGAGATATTCACAAATATGCCGCTGCTTCCCCTTAACGCGAACTATACGATAAGGTACTACAGCGAAAAGCCTATGAGCAGTCTTATGGAAAGCGGACTGTGCGATATAAGCGCGGAGGAATGGGACGATTTCCTTTGGGACGCCATGTGGGTCACGGACGGCGATTCCGAGGAATATTCCGTTCTGAGCAAATTCCGAAAAGAAAAAGTTTCTGCCGAAAAGTACCGCGAGGACTATGCGACGGAGGTATCGGCGGAGATACAGGCTCTTGCCGACGAGCTTACAGAGGGGCTGGAGTACGATTACCAAAAGGCAAAGGCTATCGAGAATTATTTTACGGGCGGAAACTTTCGGTACGATCTTGGCTTCGAGCCGCCCGAGGGAATGGATACTCCCGAATACTTCCTGTTTGAAAGCAGGACGGGAATATGCTCCGATTACGCGCGAGCCTATGTTTTGCTGGCAAGAGCGGCGGGACTTACGGCAAGATACGCGGAGGGCTTTGTTCCGCAGCCGTCTCCTGAAACAGAGGGAACTTATTTTATTTACAGCGATAACGCCCACGCATATCCCGAGGTATATATTCCCGTGTTGGGCTGGACGAGGTTTGAGCCTACCCCTGCGGGCTATATCGGTTCGGGAGGAAACGGCGCGTCCGAGGACGGAGACGGAGACTATACGGCTCTTATCCTTACGGCGGCGGTGTTCGCGGCAGGCTTCGGAATATTTATAGTTCTTATACTGGTCTCCCCCAAGATCGCGGAGGGTGTGTTCAGGCTCAGAGCGAAGCGCGCGAGCCACGGAAAAGGCGTTATAATGCTGTACAACAGGCATCTTAAAAACGCGGAACGCCGCTTCGGTGAAAGCTTTGCGGCGTTTACTCCCGAGCAGATGGAGCGTTTTGCAAACGAAGCCACGGGACAAAGCCTTGACCCGCTGACAGACCCGTTTACAAGGGCTTGCTACGGCGGTGCAGATATAGACAGGGACGCATTTGACAAAGCGTTTGAATGTTACAAGTCTCAGGCAAAGGCAATGAAAAAGGCACAGAAAAATATCAAACGGCAAAATATCGAAAAAAACAAAACGGAGGTCTGACAATGACTGCATTGATAACAGGAGCAAGCTCGGGAATAGGCAGAGACATCGCGCGAAAGCTTGGCAAAATGGGTATACGGCTGATAATTTCGGGAAGAGACGAGGAGCGTCTGGAGGCTCTCAGGCAGGAGATAGGCGCAAGACAGGTAAAGGTCATTACCGCCGATATTTCCCACCGCGGAGAATGTCTGAGGCTGTACAGGGAGGCGTCCGCTTACGGGGTGGATATCCTTGTGAACAACGCGGGCTTCGGTCTGTTCGGAAAGTTCAGCGTTACCGAGCTGGAGCGGGAGCTTGACATGATAGACGTTAATATCGGAGCGGTGCACATTTTGACTAAGCTTTTCCTGCGGGACTTTTCCGCGCGGGACAAGGGCTATATCCTGAACGTGGCTTCGATAGCGGGCTTTATGCCGGGACCGCTTATGTCTACCTATTACGCGTCCAAGAACTATGTGGTAAGGCTTACAGAGGCGATACACGAGGAGCTTCGCTTTCAGCACAGCAAGGTTTATATCGGCGCGTTCTGTCCGGGACCTGTTGATACGCAGTTTAACAGCACAGCGGGAGTAAAATTTGCGCTCAGGGGAATTTCAAGCGAATATGCGGCGGAATGCGCCGTCAAGGGTATGTTTGCCCGCAAAATGCTGATAACGCCTACACTGTCCGTCAAGGCAGCAATAGTCGCTTCAAGATTTCTTCCCGACTCTGTCGTTGCGTTTGCGGCGCGTCTTGTACAGTCGCAAAAGGAATAAATACAAAATAAAAACGTCCTTTCCGAACCGTTTTGGAAAGGACGTTTTTTAATTGTAATTGATTATAAAGGTAAGTATGCGGTACTGTCCGTAGTAGTCCGTCCAGAGGAGACCGATATTTTCCTTGCACTCGGCGTTCACACGCTCTATAACGGAGGTAAACAAGCTCTCGTCGCTCAGGTCTGCAAGAGAGGACAGATAAAGGTCGGTAGTGGCGAACTTTACCATTGCGCTGGTTTTGCGGTTTTTTACCGCGTCCATGATGGCGTTTTCCGCAGCGACAAGAAGCTCTCCGTCCTTGGTAACGTCCGCGCCCTCCCGCACGAAATAGTTTTCCTCAGTGCCGTAAGCCTTTGGCGGTTCAACAGGGTAATCCACAATGGTATGATTGTTTTTTATCACGGAATCCGTTACCATAAAGTACTGATACAGGATAACGTCGGGATATTCCCTGTGCAGCTCGTCGTCGGGCTTATCCCATGTCACGTCCACATGATACCAGTTTCCGCCGAGCTTGACCATGTTCCACATATGTGGGACGGTGGTTTTTCCCGTAGCGATCACGTTTTCGATACCCGCAAGGTTGCACAGATAGGAAAACGCCTTTGTGTAGCCCTCGCACAGAGCCTTTTTTCGCACAAGCGCGCCGTAAATAGTGTCGGCATACTCGTCCTCCGGGTCGGTCTCGCAGTTAAGCACAAGATAGTCGTGAAAATATTTCAGCTTTTCGTAGTCGTCCATATCAGGCTTGAGCTGAGATATTATATCCTTTGCGGCTCTTTCGGCGGCAATATTCATACTGCTTATCTCGTCGGCGTTAAGGCGGTAAGAGAAGCCAACCTCAAACGCCTGTTTGGCGGTGGCGTAGTAGACCCGCCATGTGGAGATATGGTTGAAGGAGAGCTGTTCAAGGCGGATCGTTTCGAGTATCTTTTTATACACAACGGAGTCTATCGGCAGAGTTACCGCTTCTTTGAGCTTTCCGAGATTTTTGACCGTATCGTCGTAGATCTCCCGTTCCTCGTCGGTAAGGGCGTATGTCCTGTAGTAATCGTTTTCCATGCCGTCGGGAATGTAGAAATCCGCGCTGCTGTTTTTTTTGTTTTCGGGAGGCGTGATCACACCCGAATCGAGGATAGTTCCTCCCGAATAAACATGGTATTCGACGTTTTTATCGTCCGAGCAGCCTGACGCAAAAAGACACAGAGCAAGCGCGGCTGCCGCATATTTAAGTTTTCGCAAGTGCTGTGCCTCCCGAACGGTCGGCGGGCGGAAGCTCAGGCTGTCTCATATAATGTCCGAGCCCGTCCGACTGTATTATTAACGGATATCAGCCGCGCTGAAAGGTCAGTCGTATACCGGAAACAGCTTGATGACCAGAGATGTAGCGTCGTAGCTGAAGTTGACTACAGAGGAGTTGTATTTGTTTTCCGCAGATTCATACGCCTCTTCGTAGATATCCAGAGCCTGCTTGCTGGAGCTGTCAAACAGATTGAATACAGCTTCGTCGTATATGTCCTTGTCGGCGCATTTCACCTGCACGGGTGAAATTTTGTTCTTTGCGCACTCGATAAGACCGTCGCGGAGCAGTATGCGCGCTTCCGCCCAGCTTTCGGCTACAAGACCGTTTCTTACGAAATAATTGCAGTCGTCGGAGACCGCTTCCGGATATTTATAGCTCTGCTCGTAAACGGTTCTGCTTGCCGTCAGCATTTTGTCCGTTACGCAGAAATAATCGTATCTGACATAAGCTTCATCGGCGGAGTTGGATACGGCGTAGGTTATGTCTATATTGTACCATTTTCCGTCGATCTTGACCTTGTTCCACATATGCGGAGTACCGTCCGCGTCGCCTGTAATGGTAACGGTCTCGATTCCGACCTTGCTGCAAAGGTAGGAAAACGCCTTTGAGAAGCCGCCGCAGATAGCTTTTTTATCCACAAAAACGCCGTATATGTCGCGGCAGTTTGACGCATTTTCGTCGTACTCGACCGTAGACGCCAGCACGTCGTGAAAAAGCTTTACCTTTTCGTAGTCGGTCATATTCGCGGTTATCATGCCGAGAATACTGTTGACCTCCGCGTCGATCTCACCCTGCATTTTTTCGATGGCGCTGTTGCCGTATTTATAGAACAGCTTTGCATTGGCAAGCTGTTTGGTGCTGGAGTTGACGGCGTACTGCATTTTTTTGTCAATATAGAACAGCGACGGTTCGTCGTCGTATATGATCTGATATATGTCGCAGTATTCATCGGAGGTCACGCTTTTGTCCGCGGAAAAATTAATAGTGCTTCCGTATTTCTCTGCCGTGCTTATTATCTGGTCGTAAACGAACTTATGCTTTTCGTCGAGGAAGCGGTAGCTGTAGGGACGGTTCAGGTCTGAGGCGGAGGGGGTACCCACCGTACTCGTTTCCGTGTCCAGAAAGCCCGTGGTTTCCGAAGCGGTGCTTGACGAGCTTACCGAAGCCGATCCCAAACTATCGGACGAAGCCGTCGTCGCCGAAGCGGCAGTCTCTCCAGAAGAAGAGAAGCTTGAAGACGGGCTTAGCCGTGTCGCTAAATTTACGGGAGTGGTGCTGGTAAATTCGGAGATCGGAACATTGGGAACTCCCGAAACCGTGGAAGCGTCCGAAGTGGTGTCGGCGGAGCGTTCTGAGGAAACGGTCGTCGCAAGCTCCGGATCCGGTTCCGAGTAGGCTGTTCGCTTTGTGGATTCCGAAGTGGGTATTATTATCGGGTCGCTGCTTTCTTCTGTCTCGTCCGTAAGGTATACTGCCGTGGGACGGGAGCTTTCCGTTTCCGCGGAGGGAAGCGTATCTTCCCAATAGGCGGAGCTTCCGTTGTTATAGCAGCCTGTCGTCAGCGCAGCGCAGACGGCAGCCGCGGCTGTAAGGCAAATAATGGATTTGCGTCTGGGTTTGTATTCCCGCATCGGCTGCACCTCTTTCAGGTAAAAAATCATTCCTCCGGGTCGGATTCATAGATAAGCGATATATGGATTATCCGCATATCATCGTTGTTATGCTTATAGGCTGAACGGATATGTGTTCCGCAGCTTCCGTTTATGTCCTCGATAATGTCTTTAAGCTCCTTGCTGTCGAAAAGCCGTGCCATTGCGGCGAAATAGGCGTTTTCGGAGGAGAAGCGTATTTCCGCCTCCCGCTTTCCCGCAAGCCCCGCCGATTTTATCTGTTCCGTCAGAGCGGCTGTTCCGTCGGCGGCTGAGCCGAAGACCAGTCCCTTTGCGGCAAAGTAGTTCATATCGTCGCTTTCGCATGAGGTAAGACCGCTGCAAAGGTCGTTGGGGAAATGGGTCTTTCCCTCGATCTCGCTGTCCTTTACCAGAAGATAATCATGGCGGACAAAGCCCGGGTCGTTTCGGCTCAGGATAGGATCGTCCCATGTACAGTCCACGTTATACCATCTGCCGTTCAGCAGCACCTTGTTCCATGCGTGGGAAATGCCGTCCTTGGTCTGACCAAAAGCTGTGTAGTTGGGTATTCCCGCCTTGTCGCACAGAGCGGTCATTGCCGCGGCGTAGCCCTCGCATTGACCGTATCCCGTTACAAGAACTCCGTAAGCCGAATTGATATGCTCGGCTGAATCGCTGAAGGAGCAGGTCGTGGCGATCTTGTCGTGGAAATATACGATCTTGTCGAAATCGGAGGCGTCGTCGGGAAGCTCTCCTATTATCGTCGAGGCGGCGATATCAAGCTCCGCACGCTTGGTTTCCGCGTCGCTTCTGCTGTACAGATAGTGCAGGCTCAGCACCGATATCTCGCTTTCGGGAGCGTAGAAAAGGTTGCTCAGCCAGAAATACCTGCGTTCCTGTGAATAGACCAGTCTGTATATTTTGCTTGCCGTGTCCCGCGAGATGGGAGGGTCGAACGATACCGTATCCCTGAAATCCGCCACGGCGGTTTTGATCTTGTCATAGACCGCTTTTTCGTCCTCAGAAAGGGACGCGTACACAGGCGAAACAAATTCCTCGTCCGAGGAATATCCGTAATAACTGTTGGCGTCAGCCGTAGTCTCCGCAGGCTCCTCGGCTACCCTCCTGCATGAGGACAGCACGAGAGCCGCGCAGAGAACGGAGACGGCAAATATTGTTTTTTTCATAAAAGCACCAAAGATCAGTTATAGATAACGTCGAATTCGATCAGCAGCAGATTTTCGTTGCACTCGTCGCTTACGCCCTTAACTCCGGAAAAGCCCTTTGCATGATCGTTGTAGTCCATTTTTTTGTCGTAGACCTGCTTGTAAACGTCCTTTGAGCTTACCGCGATCTGCGCCGTTCTGGAGCCGTCCTTGGCGGCTCTTTCTATCTCAGCCCTTATTGCCTTGTCTGCGGAAGCAAAGTCGCTGTAAACAAGACCGTTTGTAACGAAATAGTTCTTGTCGTTGCTTACGCAGGCGGGAGGCGTGAAATATGTGATGTAGTTGCCGTTGGAAAGCTTTTTCTGACCGACGTGCATATGGGTAAGGTTATGGATTCCGCTGTCGGGAACAAGGAAGAAGTTGTAGCGGATATTCTTGTAGTTGGGGGTGTTCAGGATCGGGTCGTCCCATGTTGCGTCCAGATTATACCATTTTCCGTCAACGTCCACAACGTTCCACGCGTGGGTCTGACCGGTAGAGGTCTCGCCCGTTACGACCATGCTTACGATGCCCGCCTTGTCGCAGAGATACTGCATAGCCTTGGCGTAGCCTGCGCACTGGATATTACCCTGCGCTTCTCCGCTGCCGAGGGCGTTGTAAATGGTGGAGTTGTAGTTTGTAAGCTCTTCCTTGAGCTCGAATGTGGAGTTAAGTACAAGATAGTCGTGGAAAACCTTGAGCTTTTCAAAGGTGGTGGATTTTCCGTTCGCCTCGGCAACAAGCTTGTCGGCAACGGCGTCAATGGACTTCTGCATATCGTTGATCACGGAAGCGTCCTTGGTAAGATAGAAAAGCTTGCCGACCTTGAGCTTGGCGTTCATGTAGAACAGACGGGGTTCCTGCATATAAACAAGACCGTATATCTTTGACCATTCCTCAAGGGTATAAGCGTCCTCGTCGCAGATTTTGTAGCGCAGTCCCTCTATTCCCGCAACGATATCGTCGTAAAGCTTTTTCTCCTCGGCGGTAAGGGTGGAGTAGCCGTATCTTTCGGTGTTGGTCTGGGGGATGTTCAGCTGAGGAGCCGCCGTCGCGGTAGCTGTCATAGCGTTGAGTATATCGTCCTCGTTTATAGTACCTGTGGGAGCAGGCTCGGTATGGGCAGGTTCGGTAAGAGCGTTTCCGTTTGCGCCCGTGACCACTTCGCCGTCTTCGTCGGTAAGGATCACGCCGGAGGTGGTCTCCTGAGGCTCGGTGCCGTCAGAAGCGCCGTCGCCGCCTATTACGTTTACAGAAGCGGAGACCTCTCCGCTGCCTCCGTCCTCGCTGCTGCATCCTGCGGCGCAGATTGTCAGTGCGGCGGCGATCGCCAGTACAGAATAAAATTTTTTAGATTTCAGCATAGTTTTTATTTCCTTTCAGTGTTCTTGCATATTTTACGAAGTCCGCGTGTCTGTGCGGTCGTTTACGAATACAGGGGCTGAGGGTAGAAAGCGTTATTCGACCCCCGCCCCGTGTATTTGATCTTTAGTCGTTGTACGCTATATCGTACTCCACAACGAGGATATCCTCGGTGAGGTAGGTCTGCTGTACAAGATTCTTTACGCTGCCGTCTTTTTTCTTAGCGTAATCCTGGAAAGCCTTCCAGTACTTCTTGTCGCGGAGGGTTTCCCAAAGGTCGTGGTCTGTTACCCTTATGTGAGCAACGTTCTTGCCCGCTGCTACAGCCGCGTCGATCTCAGCGTACATAGCCTGAGTTGCGGATTCAAGGTCGCTGTATTCCTTATTGTAAGCCTTGAAGTAATAGCACGCCGTCTTTGTGCAGGCGGGAGGATTGTACAGCTTGATACGGTTTCCGTTTCCTCTTGCAACGGTGCTGACGTTGAGGTGGCTGTTTCTGATCATGTCGTCGTTTGCAAGGAAGAACAGGTAGCGCACGTAGCTGCTTCTGCCGTAGTTGTTCATCGGGTCGCCCCATGTTGTATCAAGGATATAGTAGCCGTTGTCGCAGTAAACAACGTTCCATGCGTGAGTGCTGCCCTCGGTGTTGTTGCCGGTTACTACCATACATTCGATACCCGCAATGTCGCAGAGGTAAAGGACTGTCTTTGCGTAGCCCTGACACTGAAGCTCTCCGCCGTCGGTAAGACCGTTGTAGATACCGCAGGTTCTGTAGTTGCCCTGAAGGCTGAATGTATTGTTGGTGATAACCCAGTCGTAAATGACTTTAAGTCTGCTGACTGTGCTTGAATAGCCGTTTACCTTGCTCATTATATCGCTTACAGTTGCGTCTATTTCTTTCTGAGCCGAAGCCGCCTGTGAGGGAGTAAGATCGTACTGGAGGTTAAGCATACCGCCCAGCGCAACGGGAACAAGGTTTGACATCCAGAAAAGCTGGGGCTCCTGATTATAGACGAAAAAGTATACCTTAACGATATCGTCCGAAGAGCGCGAGGAGGGGATATCGACCTGGT
>JAIEDQ010000230.1 GCA_029067895.1 Oscillospiraceae bacterium
TTTATTTTCTTAAAAATATGTGATATAATAATGAATAATAATTATACATTTGTTAAACACATAACGAAGTCAATTTAACGATTTACTACAGTACATAGTCATGCAGGGAGGAATACATATGCCTGATCACGTTAAAGATGTTTACAGAACCATACTCGAACGCACCGCAAGAAGTCTTGAAGCAAACAATATGAAATGCTTTATCGCCGAGACAAAAGCGGACGTTCTTCCAATTGTCAAGGAGCTTTTAGCAGAGGGTGAAACGGTTTCCTGCGGCGGCTCAATGTCTCTTGCCGAGACGGGCGTTGCAGAGCTGCTTCGGTCGGGCGCTTATGATTTTCTCGACAGGACGGGTAAAAGTCCCGAGGAAGCCGAGGAGATATACCGCCGCGCCTTTTTCGCGGACAGCTACCTTACAAGCGCAAACGCCGTTACCGAAAACGGCGAGCTTTATAATGTGGACGGAAACAGCAATCGCGTTGCGGCGATTTGCTTCGGTCCTAAATCCGTTATCGTTGTTGCGGGCAGGAACAAGGTAGTCCCCACACTGGAGGACGCTGTTACACGGGTAAAGCGTCTTGCTGCGCCCATGAACACCGCAAGGCTCGGCTGCGAGACCTACTGCAAAAGCAAGGGAGAGTGTATGTCCCTCTCTTCCGGAGGCTGCGCCGGCATGACCGACGGCTGCAAAAGCGACGCGCGGATATGCTGTTCCTTTGTGGTAACGGCTTACCAGCGCATAAAGGGCAGGATAAAGGTAATTCTTGTAAATGAAGAACTTGGCTTTTGATGTTCACAAAAATTTTACATTCATCTGAAAATTGCACCGGATATATAATTTTTGTATGAAATTATCTGAAATTTATTAATTGCCAAAGCTCTAAAATTACTGTATAATTAAATCAGCATCAAGGTTTGTTAACCCTTGACTCTCTCTCTTAAAATATTTTTTATTAAAAAAACGGACATTTGTTAGGTGTCCGTTTTTTATTTTGCGGAAATTTGACGCTAAAGTTTTTGGATTTTCTGCCGATATATAAGTGAAAGGCTATGGGCAGGCTGGAAATTTTTTATGCAGAAAATTGAAAAAAGTACTTGAAATTTTTATTCGGCTGTGATATAATATAGTCGGAGAATAATTTATTAAGGAGCTTGCCTTTTATGGCTGAACTGGTTTACAACGAAAAAGGCAGACTGCTTTTTACGGAAGAAATGCGCAGGGACTATACTATTCTTATCCCTCAGATGCTGCCCGTACACTTTACCTTTCTGGAAAAAATTTTCAACAACCACGGCTATAAGGTCAAGCTGCTCACAAGCACCGGCAGAAAAATCGTGGACGAGGGTCTGCGGAACGTTCATAACGACACCTGCTACCCCGCTCTGCTCGTCATCGGTCAGATGATGGACGCTCTCAAGTCCGGCGAGTACGACCTTAACAAGACCGCGCTGATGATTACCCAGACAGGCGGCGGCTGCCGCGCTTCCAACTATATAAATCTTCTCCGCAAGGCTCTCAAAAATAACGGCATGGAGCAGATCCCCGTTATTTCGCTGAACCTTTCCAATATGGAGAAAAATCCGGGATTTAAGCTCTCGGTAAAGCTTCTTTACGAGCTGATAATCGCCATATGCTACGGCGATCTGCTTATGTGGATCGGCAATCAGGTACGTCCATACGAGAACAAACGCGGCGACACGGACGCTCTCATTGACAGCTGGATCGACCGTATCATGAAAAGAGGCTTTTCCATTCCCGCGTTCGGAAGTACCGCACGCGAAATACTAAAGGATTTTTCCGATGTGCCCTACACCATGTCCCCAAAGGTCAAGGTGGGCGTCGTCGGCGAAATATATATTAAATACGCTCCCCTCGGCAACAACTGCCTTGAGGAATTTCTCAGGAGCGAGGACGCCGAAGTGGTCATTCCCGGTCTGCTGGACTTCATTCTGTTCATGTGCGACCACCACATCGTCGATACTCAGCTCTATCATGTCAGGTACAAAAAATTTATCGGCTCGGGCGCGCTGAAAATGTTCCTGCGGAAAATGCAGGATACCATTATCAAGGCTGTTTCCGAAACTCGGTTCAGACCTCCCGCACGCTTTGAGGAGACAAAGAAAAACGTACTGCCCTACGTTTCGCCCGCCAATAAAATGGGCGAAGGCTGGCTGCTTACTGCCGAAATGGTGGAGCTTGTGGACAGCGGCGTGAACAATATCGTCTGTGCGCAGCCTTTTGGTTGTCTGCCGAACCATATTGTGGGAAAAGGCATGATAAGAAAGATCAGGCAGGTCCACCCGGAAGCAAACATTGTTGCCATCGACTACGACCCCGGAGCAACGAAAGTCAATCAGGAAAACCGTATCAAGCTCATGCTTTCAACAGCTAAATCAAGGCTTGATAGTAAATAATGAAAGGATGCGATTTTATGTCTTTGTACGGAATCAACG
>JAIEDQ010000231.1 GCA_029067895.1 Oscillospiraceae bacterium
ATTCTATTGCTGCCGACTCCTGCCCCTAATCGGAAAGGAGGTGAACCCGATGGCTATAGTTACAGATTTAATCGTTTCTTTTCTTGTTTCCGTTGCAGCAGGCGTGCTGGCAAGCCTGCTCTATGATCTCGTCTGCAAGTGGCTGAACGGACGCAGGAAGTAAAACTCAAGGCAGCAACAGCACAAAGAATTACCCCGAAGTAGCAGCTTCGGGGTAATTCGTTTTTTGTGACTCCGATGGCAGAAGTCAGATTTAATTCTTTTCTTGTGATTTTATTATACACCACAAAATTATTTTTGTCAATACCATTTAAAATTATTCTCCCGAAGCCAAAGCAGGATTTTCGATTTCCTTAAGACTGCCTGCGTCGATAATATCAATGCGGTACGCGTAGCTGCTTTCCCCGTCGGAATTCCTCTGGACAAAATATTCAAACTCTCCGTCCGCGCCGAAAACGTACTCCGTGACAAACTCGGTCAGATTTGTGCCGAGAGTATCGTTTATCTTATCCACATTATAATAGTATACATAATCAGCGCCGCCGTCCTCCTGCGGTATCTCCTCCGAGGACTTCACAAAAAGATTCTCGTAGAAAAGCAGGTCCCCTGTGCTGTAGGGGTGGGGATCGTTCCTGTCATAGAAAATATAGCCCTCCGAGCCTGCTTTGTATACGTTTGCCATGCCGCCGTCCACAACATAAAAAGCGTCCCTGTCGGAGAATTCAGCATAATAGTTCCCATCGTCGGAAATTTTTTCATAGAGGTAGACCTGAAAACCGTCCTCGTCATACATAAAGGAGAAAGCCTGATTCATCACATCGGTATCGAGATTTGTCAGCAGATACCGACCGCTCTGCCAGCTTTTCGCACTCTCACGCAGAGCCTCCACCTGCTCCTTGCCGTAAAGACCGTATTCTTTTTTTATAGAACAGCCGCCCATTGCCGCTGTTACACATATTAACAATAGTACCGCTAAAATCTTTTTCATAAGCTTACCTGCCGAATTATCAATTTTATAATTATGAGAGCCAGAGCCATACAGGAGAAAATCGCCGAAAAAATAATTATTCTTCGGTTATCCGATTATGAATTTTTCAAACTTTCAGAATATTCTTCCTGCCGGTATTCATCACGATCCGTCAGCATAATAATGCGGAGATTTTTTATTATGAACGCAAACATAACAGGCATATATGCTTCGACTGCATATCTGTCTGCAAGGAAAAGATTGGCGATACTCCACGCTGCGGAAGCTATGCTTCCGGCAAATTCAATTACGGCATTTGTACGGTGGAATTTTGGGTAGTCCACATTAACGCCCTCCATTTGAATTTTCGGTATAATAAGAAAGCGGCAAACAAATGCCGCTTTCTTATTATAAATCGGTTATCGGATGGACGGCGTACCCATCATCTCAGGTTCCTTTGAAAAAAGGAGCGTCAGGAGCCTTTCTGACCTCAATAACCTTAAATACATTGTAGCTTGCATTATACAGCATTATTATTAATTTGTCAAGTGGGACGTGAGACCCGTTCTCTGCAATTATTAATCAATAAGCCTTGCCCCAGTAAACCATCTGCTTAGCAGGCTTCCCGCAGCAAATACACTTATCGGAAATCTCCTCCTGCTCAAATGGAATACATCTGCTTCCAACGCCTGTGATTTCCTTGACCTTGTCCTCGCACTCCTCGTCGCCGCACCACATTGCCTTTACAAAGCCGTCGCCGTTTTCCTCCAGAGCCTTTGTGATCTCGTCCATTGTGGTACACTTGTAAGTATGCTTCTCACGGTTTTCCGCAGCCTTGCTGAACATACCCTCGGGAATTTCCTTTTCAAGCATTTCAACAACAGTGTCCTTAAATGTTTCAAGCATATTTTCAAGAGAGACCGTTCTCTTGTCACCGCTGTACCTGATAGCGCATACGCACTGATTATTTTCGATATCCTTGAGACCTATCTCAATTCTCACGGGAACGCCTTTCATTTCGTACTCCGCAAACTTCCAGCCGGGAGAGTTGTCGCTGTCGTCAACTTTGACGCGGATTCCCGCCGCTTTAAGCTTGTCGGCAAGCTCGTTTGCCTTGTCAAGAACCCCCTCCTTGAACTGCTGAATAGGAACAATTACCGCCTGAACGGGAGCAACAGCAGGAGGCAGAACAAGTCCGTTGTCATCGCCGTGGGTCATGATAACTGCGCCGATAAGACGTGTTGTAACGCCCCAGGAGGTCTGGTGAGGATAAACCTTTTTATTCTCCTTGTCGGTGTACATGATCTCAAACGCTTTTGCAAAGCCGTCTCCGAAGTAGTGGGAAGTTCCCGCCTGCAAAGCTTTTCCGTCGTGCATAAGGGCTTCTATAGCGTATGTCGCTTCCGCGCCCGCGAACTTGTCGCTGTCCGTTTTTCTGCCCTTTATCACAGGCATTGCAAGACTCTTTTCGCAGAACTCGGCGTAAACGTTGAGCATTTTCTCCGTCTCAACAATTGCTTCCTCTGCGGTGGCGTGAATGGTATGACCCTCCTGCCACAAAAATTCTCTCGAACGGAGGAAAGGACGTGTTGTTTTCTCCCAGCGGACAACAGACACCCACTGATTGTACAGCTTAGGCAGGTCTCTGTAGGAGTGTACAATATTAGCGTAATGCTCGCAGAAAAGAGTTTCCGATGTGGGGCGGACGCAGAGCCTGTCCTCCAGCTTTTCGCTGCCGCCGTGAGTTACCCATGCAACCTCGGGAGCGAAGCCCTCAACGTGGTCTTTTTCTTTCTGGAGAAGACTTTCGGGAATGAACATAGGCATACACACATTTTCGTGTCCCGTAGCCTTGAACATACCGTCCAGAATTCTCTGCATATTCTCCCAGATAGCGTAGCCGTAGGGACGAATTACCATACAGCCCTTAACGGAGGTATACTCAATAAGCTCCGCCTTTTTAACAATGTCCGTGTACCATTTTGCGAAATCCTCGTCCATTGAGGTTATCGCTTCAACCATTTTTTTGTTATCCTTTGCCATTTTTTATTCTCCTTTGTTATTTTATAATTTTTACGTTTTCGTCGCAGTAAAAATCTTCAAGCATGGTGTTTTTGCTTATATCAAGCTCAGTAATCTCATTATTGCTGCAATCAAGTTCAAAAAGCATAGTATTTTTGCTTATGTCAAGCTCCGTCAGATTGTTTTCTTCACACAAAAGCGTGTCAAGCTCTTTATTATTGCTTACATCAAGCTCTGTAAGCTTATTCTTATAACAGACAAGAATTAAAAGCTCTTTATTTTTACTTACATCAAGGCTTGTCAGTTCATTTTGAAAACAGTTAATTCTGACAAGCTTGACGTTTTTACTAAAATCAAGCGATTTGAGCTTATTTTTACCGCAGGTAATTTCTAAAAGATTTGTACATTCGCTTATGTTAAGCGTTGTAAGCTGATTATCATAGCAGTAAAGTATTGTAAGTTTTGTGTTTTTGCTTAAATCAAGTTTTTTAATCTTGTTTCCGACGCAGTTAAGCTCTTCAAGATTTTGAAAATATCTTATGCCTTTAAGGGACGCTATTTCCATTTTTGAAACGTCAATCTCCGTAACCTCGTCCCTCTCCTTTTGGGAGAGAAAACCGTTCCCGTTCGTGTCGAACTGCGAAACATACTCACGGAAATTTTCGTCGGGGAAATATTTTTCCGTAATAGGCACTTTAGTCCCCGCCGCAAAAGTCGTGACCGTGACTGCCGTTACTGCAATTGCCGAAGCCGCCAACACCGCCGCAAGCTTTCTGATATTCATAAAAAGCCCTCCTACTTTTCGCCGTCATTTCCTGTTTCCTGCTTCTTTAAGGGTACGTCCTCAAAAAAAGAATGTACCTCGTATTCTTCCGTTTTAATATTATCCTGCACCCTTTCGGGTCGCGGTTTTCCCGCAAGCTTGTCTATAAGGGCTGCCGCCTTGGGCGTGAGCAGCGCTATCAGCCACACAAGCAGAAGCAGTCCCAGCATAGCCCCGCCGAATTTGCCAAACAAAATCAGGGATTCATAATTTATTGCCGCATATATATTCGACACAGCGCCGCGCTCCTTTCAGTAAATATACGCAATAATTATAACACAGTTTTCCGAAAATTACAATGCTTTTTTGCGTACTTCGCAAAAAGCCGCCGTACCTCAGCGTTGGGGTACGGCAGCTTCCTGCATTTGCTGTAAAAGCTTACTCCTCGGAAATCATATCGTTTATAATATTGCAAAGATTTTCGATCTGCCCTGACTGAACAGGATGGTGCAGATGGGGGTGAGGCTGCGGGTGATGATGAGGAGGACATGGCTGTCCCGGGGGACAGGGCATGGGACAGAACTGTCCGGGAGGGCAGGGCTGTGGACAGAGAGGTCCCGGAGAACAGGGCTGATGGTGAGGAGGTTCTGGGGGACATGGATGAGGGCGAGGAGGTTCGGGGGGACAAGGCTGATGGCTGGGATGTCCCGGAGGACAAGGCGGGGGAC
>JAIEDQ010000024.1 GCA_029067895.1 Oscillospiraceae bacterium
GTATGAGGAAGGGATATTTGCGACCGAGCTTCTTGTTCCATTAAATGGATAATTCTTGTCATTCACTCCGTATTTTGACCGTTCGTTCCGAATTTGGCACGAGCGGTCTTTTTTGTGTTATACTAAAAACAGAGGTGGAAATGATGAAACGTGTTAAGATAGCTAAATACACCAAAGAGAAAAATAAAGCCGCATGGGATAAATATAATGCAGAAAGTGCCGCAAGAAAATACGGCTTATGGGAAAATCTTCGGTATGTTTTTTCGCAGGCGTGGAAAGTCGATAAGGTCATGGTACTGATGATCTTCTCAGGCTTTCTGTTTGATAAGGGCTGGGAAATAGCGGCTATGTTTACAGATAAATATGTGGTAGAGCTTGTACTCGGCGAACAGAGCAGATACAAGCTTGCGGCGATAGTCATAGGTCTGCTTATAGGAGGTAAAATTCTTTCAGGGCTTGGCAGTATCACATTTACCTACAATTGGTGGGTGGGCAGCTTCCGTTTCCGCAGACATATGCAGAGTATTCTTGTAAAAAAGAACGTCTATACCGACTATGAGAACAACGAAAAAACATCGGTGAACGACGCGCTGAGCAAGGCACATTACGCCTCGGAAAACGTCGCGTATGATACGCTGTACAACATAAGAGGTCTGTTGGGAAACATATTTGCGTTCGCTGCATTAGGCGGTATATTATCATTTCTCAGTCCGGTCATGGTGCTGCTTGTCGCTGTTCCGAGCGTTATAAGCTATAAGCTGAATCGTCGTAAGATGATGTGGATATGGAACATGGCTGATAACTGGCAAAACTATGACCGACAGATCGAATATATCAACTCGGCGTCTTCGGATATCTCCTACGCTAAGGATATGCGGATATTCAATCTGCCAAGGTTTTTCAAACAGGTTCTTGACCGTTCCTTTGCCAGTCGTCTCGACTGGTATGAACAGCAGGACGAATGGTCGTTCAGGCATGATGTGGCAGAGCAGATCGTTTTATGGACAGGCTATCTTTGCTCTTACGGATATGTTGTGTACAAGGTCTTTACAGGAAATATCAGCGCAGGAGATTGTGTGCTGTATTTCAATGCGATATCGCTGCTGTCTAATACGGTATATAAACTTGTAGGCAGCTACGGCGGGTTTCAGTGGCAGAGCGATAATATTTCATACGCAAGAGAATACTGCGACCTGCCCGACAAAACCAACAGAGGCACAGGCGAGCCTTTGCCGAAAAACGATTATGAGATCGAGTTCAGAAATGTCAGCTACACATATTATAAAGCCGATGAACCTACTATCAAAAATCTTTCGTTTACGCTCCATAAGGGGGAACGGCTTGCGCTTGTCGGTCTGAACGGCGCGGGCAAGACTACCCTTATCAAGCTGATGTGCGGACTTTACGACCCTACCGAGGGGGAAATACTTCTGAACGGCAAGCCCGTAAACGCATATAACCGTGACGAATATTTCACTCTGTTTTCCGCGGTATTTCAGGATATAAACGAGCTTCCCGTCAGCATTGCGGAAAATATTTCGGGAGAAAGCTACGAACGCACCGATAAAGAAAAGCTTACCAAATGCATGAAGCAGGCGGGGCTGTACGAAAAGGTCAGCAGCCTGCCCGAAAAGGAAAAAACACATCTTGTGCGGAGCATTTATGATGATGCGATAGAGCTTTCGGGAGGTCAGAAACAGAAACTGGCTCTGGCAAAAGCGCTTTACAAGGACGCGCCTATACTCCTGCTTGACGAGCCTACCGCGGCGCTCGACCCCATAGCGGAGCAGGAAATGTATATGAACTATGCGAATTTTTCAAAGGGCAAGGCAAGCGTTTTTATATCCCACAGGCTTGCGTCAACACGCTTCTGCGACAGGATAATCATGCTTGAAAACGGCGGGATAGCTGAAACAGGTACGCACAGTCAGCTTATGAAAGCGGGTGGCAAATATGCGGAGCTTTATGAGCTGCAAAGCTCCTATTACAGCGACAAGGCGGTGAATGAAGATGAGTGATACCAAAGACGATGTAAAGCTGACCGCCAAGGAACGGCGCAGTATCTTAATGCGGGCGATAAAGCTCAACGAACAAGCGGATAAAGGCTTCACGTTAAGACTTGTCATGTGTGAGCTCTTGTCGGTTGCAAATGAGTACTTATTCATATTACTGATAAGCTTTGTAACAAATGGAATTGCAGGCGGAAGAGAGCTTAGAAATCTGCTTGTCTCAACGGCAGTTATTGTAGCTGTATGCCTTGCGGTGCAGATAGCTGTTAAATTTATAAAGCGGCGTGAAAGCAGTCATAAAGCAAAGCACGATATACGGCTTCGCAGTATGCTGAACGAAAAATTGATGAATATGGATTACGTACACCTTGAAGACCCCGATATGCAGAACCGATATAATATGTGCATGAATTACCTGTTCAGTTGGGAGGGAATATCGTTTGTGGCGACAGTCACGGGAGATATCGCGGTAGCTGTATTCAGGATAATAATAGGCGTGGCACTGATAATCCCGTCGGTAATACGCAGCAGCGGTCAATCCGGATTTGCGGGCTTCATAACTTCACCGCTGGGATTTTTGTCCGCCGTTGCTGTTGTTATCGTTTCGGAGCTTATAAAAAATATATATTTCAAAATAAAAACTTCTAATGCCTACGAAGATGTGGTACGTGATAAACGGTATCTGCTGGGCAATCGCACCTATTCGGCATATATGAATTATGTTGTGAACAATTATCGCAGCGGCAAGGAGATACGCTTGTATGCCGAGCAGGAACTGATATTGGGAGAGATGCAGCAATGTACAGACGGTAACCATAAGCTGTGGCGGACAGCTTTTTTCAAATGGTACAAATATGGCATGGGTACTGAGTTGATGAACCTTATCTCAACGGGTGTTATGTACGGTTATGCTGTTCTCAAGGCGATCTATGGTACGCTTTCTGCGGGAGAGGTCATAGCGTTCGTTATGCTGTTCACAAGGGTCTTGCACGGAATAGCAGGCATATCTAACGAGCTGATAAATTTCAGACTGTCAGCCGATCGCTGCAAGGACGTTTTCGACTTCTTGGATATTCCCGACCAAAAGTATAAAGGCACTATCCCCACGGAAAAACGCAAGGACAACGAGTACGAATTTGAGTTCCGCCATGTATGGTTCAAATATCCCGGCAGCGAGCAATTTGTTCTCCGTGACATAAATCTGAAATGGAGGATCGGCGAGAAAATGGCTCTTGTGGGACGCAACGGCTGCGGCAAATCAACGCTTGTCAAGCTGCTGTGCAGGCTTTACGATCCCACAAGGGGCGAAATAACGCTCAACGGCGTGGATATCCGCAAATATAATTATGAAGAATATATGGGGCTGTTTGCCGTAGTATTTCAGGATTCAAAGCTGTTCTCTTTCAGCGTTGCTGAGAATGTGGCAGCGAACACGGAATTTGACCCGGAGCGTGTGGAGGATTGTGTTCGCAGAAGCGGGCTGTCCGAGCGTCTTGACAGTATGACGGACGGTATCAATACTTATCTGTATAAGGATTTTGATGAACACGGCGTTGAGATCTCAGGCGGAGAGGCGCAGAAGATATGTCTTGCAAGGGCGGTATATAAAGGTTCCCCGTTTATCGTCTTGGATGAGCCTACGGCTGCGCTTGACCCCATATCGGAGCATGACATTTACACAAAATTTAACGGAATTGTGGGCACGAGGACAGCTATCTATATTTCGCACAGACTTTCAAGCTGCCGTTTCTGCGATGAGATCACGGTTATGGATAACGGTGAGATCGTAGAGCGCGGAAGTCATGATGATTTGATCACAGCAGGCGGTAATTACAGCAGGCTATGGTCGGCACAGGCGGAGTATTACAAAGATACGGCAGGAGAATTATTTGAATAGCTGTACAGGTTAATTTCATGCATATCAGACACTTTTGGAGGAGGTGATAGCAATGTTTAATTCAGATTTTATTGACTAAAATTTATTTAATGCGGAGGTGATAAAAATGTTTCATTTAAATTTTGTTGATTAAAATTTATTTAATTCAGGAGGATTTATTATGACTTTTTATCATGTCGTTTCAGACAAACCCAAGAAAGTTGGACAGCACTTTGTATTGGACGAGAAACACTATAACAGCGTGCATGACCGTGTTTATGCAGAGATGAATACGGTTGAGGATATTTACAAGAACCCCGAAAAGTATAAGGGGGTAGAATTGAGCCATAATGTAGATGTTGCTCTTCGTGAGCTGGCATTGGAAAAGGTACGAAAGGAAAAGTATCCCCAGTATCCGTCCCGCATGGCTGCATTGTATGTTTCCAATACATATGAGGAGGCTGAACGGTGGGGTGAATATTTTGCCCGCATTGGACGTCCTACTTACTGTGTCGCCAAGATAGAGGTCAACGGAAATTGCTATTATGGGGACGCGTATAAATGCTTTGACGGAACTATTTCCGAGGAAGAAAATCTCAGACTGGCAGAGATATATTGGTTAAACGGTCCGAATGAAGA
>JAIEDQ010000025.1 GCA_029067895.1 Oscillospiraceae bacterium
TTCATTTCGTCCGTGATTTCCGGAGAGTCATCAGTCAGCGTAACAGGCAGCTCGTAAATACAGTCTCTGTCCGAGCAGCTGTCGAAAACACGCTGAACTTCAATGCAAACCGCTTCCTTGAAGCAGTTGTTTTTGTCGCTCATATAAATCCTCCTATGAAAAAATTAAAGTATTAAAACTTCAATATATACTATTCACAGGGAGGGAAAAAAGTTACAATATCAGGTGTTTTTATCTGTCTGGTGGAATTCCTTCAGGTTGCCTATCTTCTCGTTGCGCTCGTCCAGCACCTTTTCAACGTCCGTCCATTCAAGTCCCTGGTTGACCGCAAGCACCATTACGTGGTACAAAAGGTCGTTTATTTCGTTCATAAGCTCGTCGTTATCGCCGTTTTTTGCGGCAATAATGGTCTCGGAGGCTTCCTCGCCGATTTTTTTGCATATTTTGTCCACACCCTTTTCAAAGAGGTAGCAGGTGTAGGACTTTTCGGGAGCCTCCCCCTTGTCGAATGCTGCCTTGCGGGCTTTGATAACCTCAAAAATTTCGTGGTATACTGTCATTTTTTTAACTTCCTTTCACTTCATTTAGATTTATCAGTTTCATACTGTCCATATCCAGTTCACGGTAGTAGCAGTTGTTTGCAACACCGTTATAGCTTGTATGACAGATATTTCCTTTATCGGGTGTGACCTGATACACAAGAGAATTCTGCTCGCAGTTCACAAAAATACGGTTCACCGTAAAGGTGTTCCCCGATTCCGCGCCCTTGAACCACAGCTTGTTTCGGGACGTGCTCCACAGCACAAGCTTTTTTTGGCGTATGGTTTCCGTAAGAGCCTCCTCGTTTGTGTAGGCGATAAGAATTACCTCCTTTGTTATAATATTCTGGACGGCTACAGGGATTACCTTGTTTCCACTGTCCATGCCGCTGATTTTGTTCCAGTCAAGCATCAGCTTGTCTGTTTCTTCTATCATTCCCATTTTAATTCTCCTTTGAGTTTAAACAATAAATTATTACAGCCTGCTGAACCTCAAGCAAATGCTTTTTAAATTCATATCCGACAAAATATTCCGAATCAATAACGTCGTCAGACACTTCTTCTCCTCTGTAAAAAGGCGGACAAGGATTTAATACAGCGCCTTTATTCGCCATATCCATGATTTCCTTTGTAACCTGACAGCTCCTAAAATCGTCCAAAATACCTTGCGGCATAGAATCGGTACATATAATATCCTTTCCTTTGACAGCCTCTCCGATATTGCAATATGTTTTCAAGCCGTCAATCTCATATCCCTTTGCACAGCAATGCTCCAGTTCAAATCCCATAACATCGGAGGCTTCTTTCCAAGCAAGACCTATGTTTCCGTTTTTGCCGCAGAACAGATATTTGTCTTTTGTAAAATCGTCTCTGATCTTTGAAAGCGCATACATATCGGACAAAATTTCACATGGGTGATTTATGTCTGTCATGGCGTTGATAACGGGAACAGCAGAGTATTTTGCAAGCGCTTCAAGCACGCTGATATTTTTATGTCTTGCAATTATAACGTCAGCCCAGTTGTTTAAATAGCCGCACACATCTTTCAAGTCCTCTTTTTTATCCAGAGTTTCTGTCGGAAACAATATGGGCTGTCCGCCTAATAAATATATTCCTTTTTCAAAAGTAACTCTTGTTCTGATACTTGAATTAGGAAAAAACATAACAACACTTTTTCCTTTTAAAATATCCGTATACTTTCCATTAATAAGCTCGTCGGCAATGGAAAAAATATTGTATATATCTTCTTTTTTGCAATTCGTTAATTTTATTAAATTCATATAAGTATACCTCTTTTGTTATTCGCTTTTTTGTAATTTCCGCAGCAAATAAATCCCCAAGCCTAACGAAAATCCGCCGAGGACAATAAAGAAGCCCCAAATCACATTCCAATAAGAAGCGGATATGTCAAACATTTTCAATATGAGCTCGTGCCAAAATTCCCAACCGGTTATAATTGCAAACAAGTCAAACAGAACATACCCGCCGCCGAAAAAATATATCCACCGCCACCAAAAATTGTTCCGCAGATTTTTCAGAAACGTCACTATTCCGCATATGCAAAGTCCTGCAAGAATTCCCATAAGCACATAATAAAATGCTCCCCTGTTTTCCATAATTCCAAGCCAGAAATCCGCATATGATTTTCTGTCGATAAGTCCCCAGATCCTATGTAAATGAAATACCCCGAAAAATATAAATACCCACGGTTCAAACGCTTTTATCTTTTTCACTTTTGTACCTCATATATGTTTCAAATTCTCACAGGAATACCCTTACTGCGGCAATCCTCCTTGACCTGTCCCACAGTCAGCTCCTTAAAATGGAACAGCGAAGCCGCAAGAGCCGCCGAGCAGTCGGTTTCAAGAAAAGCGTCCGCAAAATCGGAAAGCTTTCCTGCGCCGCCGCTTGCTATAACGGGAATTTTCACCGCGCCGCATACCGCTTTCAGCATGGGAATATCAAAGCCCTCCCGAACGCCGTCGGTATCTATGGAATTAAGGCATATTTCCCCTGCACAGAGCTGTTCAATTCTTTTCACCCAATCGATAAGGTCAAGCTTCATGTCAATTCTGCCGCCGTTGATGTAAACCGTCCACTTGCCGTCGGAGACCTTTTTTGCATCTATCCCGACGCATATGCACTGACTGCCGAAAATATCCGCGCCGTCCTTGATAAGCTGAGGATTCTGTACCGCCTGCGAGTTTACGGAAACCTTGTCCGCACCCGCACGGAGCGTGTCACGAATATCGTCCACGGTCTTTATTCCTCCGCCCACGGTAAGAGGGACAAACACCTTTTTCGCCGTTTTTCGAACAACGTCAAGCATAACTCCCCTGCCCTCGTGGGAGGCGGTTATGTCGTAAAAAACTATCTCGTCCGCACCTTGCAAATTGTATTCGTAAGCGCACTCGACAGGGTCGCCCACTTCCTTTATTCCCTCAAAATTCACGCCCTTGACGACCTTGCCGTCCCGAACGTCAAGGCATGGTATAATTCTTTTTGCAAGCATAATTTTTTCTCCTCTCAATTTTGTAATTAAACACTATTTTCTGAAAATCGGAAGTTCCAATTCAAAATTTTCTCCGAAAATTTTTATCATTCTGCCCGCATTCAAAATGCGATTTTTAGTATCTTCCTTAGTACCGTTACCGTATGTCAGATGCTCAAAAGCATACAGTGCAACATAGAATTTATAAACTTTCCAGAACTCGCTTGGCGGCGTGCCGAAATATCCGTCTATCTGTCCGTTTGAAAAGCTTTCGCTGTACTCCAACGCCCACAGCAGCCCTCCGAAATCATACCATGGGTCGCCGACATCGTTTCC
>JAIEDQ010000026.1 GCA_029067895.1 Oscillospiraceae bacterium
CCGTATAATAACCGCATTGGTTATTTTGTGCTTTGTAAGTATTTTTTTCAGTCAAATTTTTTTCAAACGATTAGTATATCTTGAATGGCTTTTAATTATATTGAACTTTTCAAAATATATTTTATTAACTGTATTTATATATAAAAAGCTATTGCCGAAATCAATAATGTTTAT
Organism: Oscillospiraceae bacterium; assembly: GCA_029067895.1. Classification (GTDB taxonomy): domain Bacteria; phylum Bacillota; class Clostridia; order Oscillospirales; family Ruminococcaceae; genus RGIG8773. The sequence goes on from JAIEDQ010000026.1 coordinate 175, forward strand.
GATCATAATTCAATTTATGCCCACAACCGTTACAACAGGACTGTTAACCTTAGCGTCCGAAAAACTGGTTGATTACCGTTTGTTTAATATTATTTTGCTTTTTGCTGTTCGCTTAATTGTTTTTTTAGGCATCATTTTGATAAAAAATAAAATTGATTACAGCAGCATACAAACGCTTGCTTTAGTAATTCCCAATTATGTATATTTTCTTATTATATTGGTTCTGTTTTTGTCAGAGGGGTTAAATCAAACCTCAAATTATATTACGTCAAATATAGAGCAAAAAATAGAATTAATAAAAATATTATCCTCATTACAGACAATATGTACTACAGTTATTATATTATCATTACTGTTTAACGTGATTTCCCAAAAATATCAAAGCGATATCAATACCGCTCTGGAAAAGCAGATCGCAACTCAGCTGTACCATTATGAACAGCTTGAAAAAATGAACGCTGAAACCAGAAGATTTAAGCATGATTACATAAATCACATGAAATGCATAAGCTACATGGCTTTAAATCAAGAATATGACAACATGTTAAATTATATCGGCAAATTGTCTGCTGCCTTCCCCGCGTCATCGTTTTTATTTGAAACCGGAAATTACATTGCGGACGCTATTTTGACCGAAAAACAGGTTAATTCTCCCGATAATATTTCAATTCAATTTGACGGCGTTATACCCACGGATATTGATAATACAGATCTGTGCATAATATTATCAAATGCCGTTGACAACGCTGTTGAGGCGTGCTGTTTGTACAGCGGTGATAAAATAATAAATGTATACGGAGGCTTTAAGCATGGATATTTTGTTTTTAAAATAAAAAATCCTACCGCAAACACAAATGTTAGCGACAAGATCACTACTACCAAAGCTGACAAAATAAATCATGGCTTTGGTCTGGATAATATAAAAAGAGCGCTGAAAAAATATGACGGATATTTAAGTACAAGCTGTGAAGATAATGTTTTTACACTTAATATAACTTTTTCGGGTATTTCCGGTTTGAAAGCGCGTGCGGATACGGAACGAAGCTCCCATCTGCCGCCTAAAATTCGGCAAGATAATTCGGCAGAGGCTGAAAAGGCTGAAAATAACGTTAAATAACCTGCATATGCCGGCACAGACTTTGGACGTCATGCAGTTATGCGGCAAAATTCTTTTATACTGTACGGTCTTGCCTGCAAATCGTAAATGTGATATAATATACGCAATAACTATGGGACTTCCCGAAAGGAGCTGTATTATGGAAATAAGAGTTCTGCGCTACTTTTTGACTGTGGTGAGAGAAGAAAGCATTACAAAGGCGGCGGACGTTCTGCATATTACACAGCCGACCCTTTCCCGCCAGTTATCGCAGATGGAGGAGGAAGTCGGCGTAAAGTTATTTCACAGGGGGACACGCAGGATCACACTGACAAACGAGGGTATCCTGCTGCGCAGACGTGCGGAGGAAATATTACAGCTCGTTGACAAGACCGAAAAGGAACTGATCGAGCAGGAGGAACAGGTTGAGGGAAAAATTTCTATCGGCTGCGGAGAAATCGCGGCGGTGCAGATTCTCCCGAAGCTGATAAAGGCATTCCGCGAGAAATACCCTCAGGTCACCTTTGACATTTTTACCGCAACGGCAGACCTTGTTAAAGAGCAGATGGACAAGGGACTTTTGGATATCGGTTTGCTGCTTGAACCGGTGGACATAGAAAAATATGATTTTATACGTCTGGAGGTCAAAGAAAAATGGGTGGTTCTTATGCGTCCCGATTCGCCTCTGACGGAAATGGAGTCAGTGACCGCAAAAGATCTGTCCGAACTGCCGCTGATACTGCCCCGCCGCATGAATGTACAGAGCGAGCTTGCAAGCTGGTTCGGCAATTATTACGATGATCTGAATGTTGTTTTTACAAGCAATTTAAGCACAAACAGCGCTGTCATGGTAACCAGCGGGCTGGCGTATTCTTTGGTGATCGAGGGAGCCGTGCCTTTCTGGGATCAGTCAAAGGTCACATACAGACCTCTTGATCCGCCGCTTACGGCGACAAGTGTTCTGGCATGGAAACGGGGTCAGCCATTCAGTCTGGCGGCTACAAAATTTATTGAACACATCAAATGCTTTTTAGGCATAGGTGCGGCATAAAAACTAAGCATTTGACATTGCTTGATATTCGTTTTATAATGTAAGTGTAATTGAGAAAATGATTTTTCGATTACACTTGCATTTTTCTTTTGAAGGGTCATAATAAATTTAAGCGTCAGCGAGGAAATAACATTTCCGCTTGCAGAATAAATGGAGGTCATAATTATGAAAAAAATAACTGCTTTTTTAATTTCTTTAGGTATGCTTGCGAGCTTTTCGGCTTGCGGAAATTCCGAAAGCCAAAGTTCACAGACTGCTGCGGCGGAAACCTCTGCGGCTGTTTTAACGGATAATAAGGACACATCCGAAATTGAAGCAAACCTTGAAACAGGCTCAGACGAAACCGAGGCTGCCGAAGCTGAAACAGCACCTGCTCCCGAAGTGCAGGAAAGCAAGGTGCTTGTGGCATATTTCTCTGCGACCAACACCACGGAGGGCATTGCAAAGCATATTGCAAACGGTCTGAACGCGGATATATACGAGATAGTTCCCGAAACTCCATACACCGACGCAGACCTTAATTACAATGACAGCAGCAGCCGCACGACGATCGAAATGAACGACCCCGACTCACGCCCTGCAATTTCTGGTTCCGTTGAGGATATGGAGCAGTACGACATTGTGTTTATCGGCTATCCCATATGGTGGGGAGATGCTCCGAGAATTGTCAGCACTTTTATGGAAAGCTACGATTTTTCGGGAAAAACGATAGTACCCTTCTGCACCTCCGGCGGCAGCGGAATAGATTCCAGCGCAGAAAATCTGGAACAGCTTACAAGCGGTACGGAATGGCTTTCAGGCAATCGGCTGAACGGCGGCGATTCGCAGGATACGGTCATGGAATGGGTAAACGGTCTCGAACTTGAATTTGAATAATACACCCATGTCTGACGATGTATTTATTATGGAGAGATGAATATGTCTGTTTCCGAAAAAATATTCAGCAAAAAGGATTTGGCAAAGCTGATATTTCCGCTTATGATAGAGCTTGCTCTTACGCTTCTGGTGGGAATGATAGACTCGGTAATGGTATCCAGCGCAGGCGAGGAAGCTGTTTCGGGAGTAGCCCTTATAGATACGGTGTTTCAGCTTCTAATCTATATTTTTGCCGCATTCGGAACCGGCGGCGCAGTAGTTGCTGGACAGTATCTCGGCGCAGGAAAACAGAGTGAAGCAAGAGAAACATCGGGACAGCTTGTGTGGTTTTCGGGTATTGTGTCTTTAGGAATTACGGGAATTATTTATCTTTTGAGACAACTGCTTCTTACGGTTGTTTTCGGCGCGATTACACAAGAGGTCTATGACAGTGCAAACATTTATCTGATTATATCGGCTTTGTCCATACCCGCCCTGTCGGTTTACGAATCGGGAGCGGCGGTTTTCCGCACTATGGGGAACTCGAAAATTACCATGTATCTTTCCGCAATGATGAATTTTCTAAACATCTGCGGAAATGCTTTTCTTATATATTTTTTAAAGCTCGGTACGGCAGGAGCGGCTATCGCAACGGTTATTTCCCGCTATGCGGCAGCAGTCGTTATTATCTGTCTGTTATTGCAGAAAAAGAGAACGCTGTATCTTGAAAAAACTCTTCACTACAAACCGGACGGTGCGCTAATCAAAAAAATCCTTTCTATAGGCGTGCCAAACGGTGTGGAAAACGGACTTTTTCAAGCGGGAAAAATAATTCTTGTAAGCCTTGTAACAAGCTTCGGAACTTCCGCTATTACCGCAAACACCGTCTGTCAGACGATAGCGAGTATTCAGGTAATACCCGGGTCTGCAATGCAGCTCGCGGCTACCACGGTAATTGCAAGATGTATCGGTGCGAGAGACGTAGATCAGGCGAAATACTATAACCGTCTGATGCTGATAATGTCATACTCGGCGCTGTTTTTATTCTGCGGGGCAACATGGCTTTCGCTGCCGACGGTACTGAAATTGTACAATTTATCGCAGGCTACGGCAGAGCTGACAAGCCAAATGGTACTTGTCCATACTGTCGGCTCAGTTCTGATATGGTCGCTTACATTCGTACTTCCCTCTTCAATGCGTGCGGCGGGGGACGTAAAATTTGCAATGGTGATATCTGTTATTTCAATGTGGATATTCCGTATCGGGTCGGCATATTTGTTTGCAAACGCTTTGGGCTTCGGCGCACTTGGCGTATGGTTTGCAATGGTATGCGACTGGCTTTTCAGAGCGGTTGTTTTCAGCATACGCTGGCTGAGCGGCAAATGGAAAAGCTTTCGGGCGATATGATATTCACGTGAGGCATAATGCAATATAGGAACAAGGTATTTGACATATTTTAAAAGTATATTTATAATAATAAGCATAAAGAGTACGTCAATTTTTTAAGGAGGAAATATCATGTTAGGCAGCTTTATTTACAGCAATCCCACAAAACTTTATTTCGGCGAGGATTCTCTCAATTATCTTAATGAGGAGCTTCCGAAATACGGAAAGAATGTACAGCTTATTTACGGCGGCGGTTCTGTTAAAAAGAACGGCATTTACGACAAGGTCGTTGAAATTTTAAAGGCAAACGGAAAAGAAATTTTTGAGGACGGCGGCGTTATGCCCAATCCTACCGTTGAAAAGCTTTACGATGGTGTCCGTATCGCAAGAGAAAATCACGTTGACCTTTTGCTTGCAGTAGGCGGCGGTTCCTGCTGCGATTACGCAAAGGCGGTCTCGGTTTCTGTAAACTGTGACGACGACCCTTGGGAAAAATATTATATCCGCTTTGAAGAGCCGACCTGCGAAATAGTTCCCGTTGGCTGCGTGCTTACAATGGCGGGAACAGGCTCGGAAATGAACGGCGGAGCGGTCATTACCAATCATAAAACCAAGCAGAAAATAGGTCATGTATTCGGGGAAAACGTTATGCCGAAATTTTCCGTACTGAATCCGAAATTTACTTTTACTCTGCCAAAACGTCAGCTTGCGGCGGGCATTTACGATATTTTCAACCATATCTGCGAGCAGTATTTTTCGGGCGATGACGACAATACCAGCGATTATATCAGCGAGGCTCTGATGAAGTCGGTCATACACAGCTCACGCATTGCAATAAATGATCCCGAAAATTACGAGGCGCGTTCAAATATTATGTGGACAGCTACATGGGCGCTTAACACTCTTATTGCAAAAGGAAAAACAACCGACTGGATGGTCCATATGCTGGGACAGTCCGCAGGCGCATATACCGACGCGACCCACGGCATGACGCTTTCCGCAGTTTCTCTGCCATATTACCGTTATATTATGCCTTACGGCTTGCAGAAATTTGTACGTTTTGCAAAGGAAGTCTGGGGAATAAGCGGCAGCGGAAAAACCGACGAGCAGACCGCAGAAGAGGGGCTTGCCGCAATGGAAAGCTGGATGAAAGAGCTCGGACTTGCAATGAAGCTCTCAGATATCGGCGCGACAGAGGATATGCTTGAGGGAATTGCAGACGGCACTATTATTATGGACGGGGGTTACAAGGTTCTTGACCGCAGCGAGGTGCTTAACATTCTGAAAGCTGCTATATGACCGATAATTTCATATTTCAAATAAAAATAAAACGTCCGGAAATTATTATCAAAAATTTCGGGACGTTTTACTGTTTTAATGAGTTGCCAAAAAGTATTTTTTATTGTATTATATCGTTAAGACATAACAAAAGGAAACGTCTCCGCAATGATTACGGAAGCATTTCTGCCTGCGGGGGCTCTCCGCTGTGTTTGTATAGGTAAAAAGATTTTTAACCGGAGATAACAAAAGGAAATGCCTCCGCAATGTTTACGGAGACATTTCTGCCTGCGGGGGCTCCCCGCTGGTCGAGGTGACGGGACTCGAACCCACGGCCTCTGCGTCCCGAACGCAGCGCTCTACCAAACTGAGCCACACCTCGAAATATATTGCTGTTAAGACGTAAAATATTATATCACAAAAAATTCCGTTTGTAAAGACTTTTTTCAAAAAAACTTGCGTTGTCAGCTCATCAGAAAGTCACAGAGAAATCCGTGCGGTTCGACAGAAAAACGCGATCCTATCAAACAAAAGATGTCCCTCGCCGCCGTTAGATGCGGGGGACATCGGAAGATTTTATATATTCGGCTTTGCGCTTCGGAGGAAGCCCGTTCACGATCTTGTTTCTCAGCTTATTGACCTCGGCGGAAAGCTCTCCGCAGCCGTTGTATCGATTGAAAAACGCCGAAAAATCCGCGGCTTTTTCGTACATATCCAGCCGAAGCATTGATTTCACCATGCAGATGTCCAGAAACCTGCACTCGCTGTCCATCATATTCACAAGAATTTCCACCGCGTTTTCGTACCGTCCCTTGATATGCTCGTGAATGGCAAGACTGCGCTTTGAAGCGTCGCTGTGTTCGCCCAGTATCTCCGCGTTGCGGGATTGGTACAGCTCCTCGGCGCGCTTGAAATTGTCCCGAACAAAGTCGGCGAAAACCATGTTGCTGAAAAGATTTCCCTGTAACCGCGGCTCCAGCTTTTTCAGGTCGATCTCCTCAAAGGTTTGGTAGGCGTCCGTGATGTTGCCCAGTATCAGCTGCGCGTTCGCAAGAAAGCTTTTTCCCTTGGCTATGTCCTGTCCGCGTTCCGCTTCCGCAAGCTCCACTTTAAGGGACGCGGCGTATTCCTCCGTAAAGCCCTTTTCCGAAAGTATCGCCAGCGACTTTTCAAATCTGCATTTTTTCTTGAACAGCTTCATTTCTTAACGCCCTTTTTTCCGTATTTTTTCTTTATCACGGTACTCAGAACGCCGTCCGCAATAAGAAGAAGTCCAAGTACAAATTCGCCTATCGTCACAAGAGGAGTGTTCTCCACCGTGAAAGCGTAGTATATCATTACCGTGCCGAAAAAGAACATCAGAATGATCTTCAGCCACTTCAGTCCCACGCAGGCGTACTCGATCGCGTCGTCGGAATGTCTTGCCAGAATATTGAAAATGGTAAAGCTGTCCATGAGTACCGAGAAATACAGCATTACGATCAGCATACATAATAAAGCGTTTGCGTCGCCGAGCATAAATTCACCGATCCCTTTCTATCTTATCGTTGAGACAACCTCTATCGCCTTTGTGAGCTGAGCGTCGTACAGAAGCTGATCCTCCTCCGACAGTGTGGACAGATCCACGTCTGCGGGGAGAGCTACCTCAAAATTGGGCTTGATGCCTGTTCCGTTGTAATCTCCGCTGTTTTTGGTCTGGAGAGTTGCAACGGTTATTTTTATTGCCGCACCGCCCGAAAGCTTGTGAGTCTTTTGCATTACGCCCTTTCCGTAGCTGGTCGTACCCACTATCTGAGCGTTTGCCTCGTCACGAAGCGCGAAAGCGAACAGCTCGGAGCAGGAGGCGGTGTTTCCGTTTACCAGAACGACCATAGGCATTTTGATCTGCTCCGCCTCGGTGGTGTGAATGACCGTCTCCGAGGAATCCTTGTAGTAAGCCGTAACAACGTCGCAGTCGCCCAGAATGCAGTCAAGGGTGGACTGGAGCGAATTTGTAAGTCCGCCCAGATTGTCACGGACGTCAAAGACAGCCATTTCCGCGCCGCTGCTGATAAGACGGTTCAGGGTGTTTCCGAACTGTTCGGGAGTTTTCTCGTTAAAGGTGGTTATCTTTATGTAAGCGATATTATCTATCAGCCGTCCCGTGACCGATATTATCTCGGTTTTCTCGGAAACGACCTCCACGGGGAAAAACTCGGATATTCCCTCGTCGTTCAGCCTTTTGATATGGAGCTTGACCTTTGTTCCCTCGTCGCAGTTGAAAAGGGACACCGCTTCGTCGTAGCCCTTTTCATAGGCGATAACGTCGGTGTTGTTGACGGCGGTAATAACGTCGCCCGCAACAAGTCCCGCTCTGTCCGCGGAGGAGTTTGCCATGACCGAGGTTATCTTCACATAGCCGCTTTCCTCCTTCTCCCAGTTGAAGCCGAGACCGATAGTAACGCCCGACTCCTTCTGGGTCTGCTGGGCGTACTCCTCGGCGGAATAATACTGAGCGTATCTGTCGTTCAGACCCGAAGCATAGCCGCTCATAATGCAGTTTGTAAGCATATCCTCGTCTATATCGCTGATGAAATTGGCGCGGACGTACTTGTCCATCTCCGAAAGCTTGGCGTAAATGACCTCTCTTTCGGAAACGCTTCTTACCTTGGAGTTGAACACGTTAAGAGAAAAATTGTAGGTAATTATGAACGTCACCGCAGCAGACAAAGCCATCAGTCCTATAGTTATTCCGAGAGAAATTTTTTTATTCATAGTATTATCCCCAAAAGTGGTTTTTATTGGTGTATCCTAATTCACTCCCATATGTGTTTGCCCAATGGGCTGACAAAAAATTCTGGGCAAAAACCGTATAGAAAAGTTAAAACTTTTCAAGCTTTTGCTTGAATTTTTTGTACACATTTAGGTCGTGAATCAGTATTAATTGTTTATGTTGACGTAATTCAGCGGATTGGTGTGCTGACCGTCAACGCGGACTTCAAAGTGACAGTGGTCGCCGTAAGCGTACCCCGTATGTCCTATATAGCCGAGAGTGTCGCCCTGCTTGACCGTCTGCCCCACGCTTACAGCGAGGCTCTGATGATGTGCGTACAGCGTAGCAACGCCGTTTCCGTGGTCGATGATGACGCAGTTTCCGTAGCCATTGCCCTTGTCTCCCGCCTGAATGACCGTTCCGCCTGCCGCCGCTACCGTAGGTGTTCCTGCGCAGCCGGGCTTTGTGATGTCAATACCTTTGTGGAAATTGTTTTTCTGTTCCTCGACGATCCAGCGGTTTCCGTAGCCGTCCGTCATATTGCGAATTGTAGGCACAGGCCATATGAAGCCTGTCTCGGAGTAGCTTGTAAACGTGCCCGAAGTATCCGTGGTGACCTCCTGCGGAACGTACTCCTGACCGTTTGCTTCCGCTTCGAGGCGCTTCTGCTCTTCCTCCTGACGTCTGCGCTCCTCTTCCTGACGCTTGCGCTCTTCCTCTTCCTTGCGCTTGCGCTCGGCTTCTTCCTGCAAGCGGCGTATCTCCGCCTGCAATTCCTCCTCGACCTTTTGCTGCTCCGCGTCGATCTCATTGGCGCGATTGCGGTAGTCGGCGATCATATTTTCTTGCATCTGCTTTGTTTCCGCATGGTTGTTGTAGGTCTCACGAAGCTCGGCGTAGTACTGCTCCTCCTGAGACTTTTTTGTTTCCAAAGCTTCAAGCTTTTCGCCGCGGACGACTTTGTCCGCTTCAAGCTCTGCGACCTGTGTGTTAAGCGACTCTATCAGATCGTTGTCATGCTTTGAGACGCGCTCGACAAATTCCATTCGCGCAAGCATATCGTAAAAATCCGTAGAGCCTGCAATTACCGAAGCAAGACTGTCGTTTCCCGCCATATAGAGAGCGCGGAGCCGCTGACGGAACTGCTCGATACCGGCGTCAAGCTCCTCCTCCTTGGCAGCGATGTCATCTTCAAGACCCGCTATCTCCTCGTTAAGAAGATCTATCTGCTCCTCCACGATAGCGACCTGCTTTTCCTGAAGCTCCATTTTTTTGTCGTATTCTTTAAGGTACTCCGCTTCTTCCTCGGCTTTGCCCTTGTAGTCCTCCAGAGCCGCTTCTACGTTTTTGCGCTCCTTTTCAAGCTGGGTCTGCTTGGCTTCCAGATCGGACATTGTGTCCGCCGTAACTCCCGATGCGAGACAGCCCATTGAGATTACCAGCGCAACAGCGACGGGAAGTATTTTTTTTCTGAATATTTTTTTCATAGCTGCAATTCCGCTCCCCGTGAGGAGCCGCTCCTTTCGTGTACAAATAAATTGTCTTATACTTTGAGATACTTGCGGGTACTCATGACCGTTCCGAAGCCGCTGATTACCATTCCCGCGGCGGCATAGCCGATAACAAGCTTTACCATAAATTCGCTCATGGGGATAAAGCCGTTCACCGACATAATGCTCCAGATGGTCATGTCCTGCGAAAGAACATTCACAAGCTCCGAGTATCCGATACAGGTCACAGCCGAAGCAAAGACGCCCGCCATCGCGCCCAGAAACATACCCTCAACAAAGAACGGTACTTTTATGAACGTGTTGGTAGCTCCCACAAGCTTCATTATGGCGATCTCACGCTTTCTGATGTCAACGCTTGCGCGGGCGGCGTTGGAAATGATTACAAGGGAAACCACTATCAGCGCCAGCAGAATGACCGCGGAAATTATTCCGATAAAGCGTTTAAGTCCTGTAAGAATGTTGATGAAGTCTGTCGGGGACTTGATGCTGTCAATGCCGTCCAGACGGTTGATGTCCATAAGCGTGGGACTGATCTCCTCGATGTCGGCAATTCTGATCCTGAACGCGTCGGGAAGCGGGTTGTCCTCGCCTACGTAGCTGAAAAGCTGGTCGGCGTTGTCGCTGTCCATGCTTTTTTTCATGTCCTCCAGAGCCTCGTCCTTTGAGTAGAACGTCACAGATTCTACATTATGTATATTTTTTATGGTATTTTCCATTGCGGACGCCATTGTGGAATCAACGTCCTCGTCAAGGAAGATAACCACTTCGTTCTTGTTTTCAACGCCGCTTACAAAGCGGTTGATGTTTGCAACAAAAAGCATTGTAAACCCGATCAGCAAAAGGGATACCGACAGGATACAAAAGGACGCAACCGACATTATGCGGTTTGTCCAGATATTTTTCATTCCCTGTCCGAACAGGTAATTCATACTGCTAAGCTTCATTTCTGCCTCCAAAAAATAAACAGGAAAATTATCCTATATAGTCGTCGAAAGTAATGCGTCCGTCCTTGATGGTTATAGTCCTGCCGCCGAAATGGCGCACAAGCTCATGCTCGTGAGTTACCATCATTACCGTTGTGCCGCACTCGTTTATGCCCTTGAGAAGCTCCACTATCTCAAGAGACGTTTTGGGGTCAAGGTTGCCCGTAGGCTCGTCCGCAATGATAAGCTGGGGATCGTTCACCAAAGCCCTCGCCAGAGCAACGCGCTGCTGCTCTCCGCCCGAAAGCTCGGTGGGATAGCTTTTCGCCTTGTCTTTAAGTCCCACCAGACTTATAACATAAGGCACACGGTTGCGGATATACTTGATGGGCGCGTCGATACTGCGCAGCACGAACGCAACGTTGTCGTAAACGTTCATTGTGTTTATCAGCTTGAAGTCCTGAAAGACGAAGCCGATAGTCCGCCGCAGCTTGTGCGCCTTGCTTTTTTTCAGCCTTTCCAGATTGAAGCCGTTCACCGTAATCCTGCCGCTTGTGGGAGTAATCTCCTTTAAAAGCAGCTTGATGAGCGTACTTTTACCCGCGCCGGATTCACCCACAACAAAGGCAAATTCGCCGTCGTTTATCCTTAGACTTACATCGTGGAGCGCGTCCACGCCGTTTGAATATGTAACGCTGACATTTCTGAGTTCAACCAAAAGGTCACACCGCCTATCTTAAAAATGCTAAATTTTTCCAAAACAAATATTTAAGGGAGCAGAAAAGCTCTGCCCCCATGAATTGAACGTATTAAAATGTTCTGCAAACTTCGCCCTATAGTCTGTCCGGGGACAGCCGCAATGTCTTTGCCGCCGAACCGCCGCAGACACCCAGCTGTAAATTTTTGCCGCAAGTTTTCGCCTCAGAATTTTACGGGATTAGCCGAAAGATACTTCTTTACCATAAGCGCGATCTTGAAAACGATAGCGTGGTCAAATTCCCGAAGATCAAGACCTGTAAGCTTCTTTATTTTTTCCAGTCTGTAAACGAGAGTATTTCTGTGTACAAACAGCTTTCTTGAAGTTTCGGAAACGTTTAAGTTATTCTCAAAAAACCTCTGTATAGTAAAGAGCGTCTCGTGGTCGAGTGACTCGATAGAGCCTTTCTTGAAAACCTCCTGCAAAAAGGTTTCGCAGAGCGTTGTGGGGAGGTGGTAGATCAACCTTGCGATACCCAGATTGTCGTAGGAAACGATAACCTTGTCCGTATCGAAAACCTTGCCCACTTCAAGGGCGATCTGAGCTTCCTTAAAGGAACGCGCCAAGTCCTTGATGCCCGTGACAACAGTGCCTATACCCACGTTCACCCTTGTGTAGAACTCGCTTGAAAGGGTGTCGGAAATAGACCTTGCCAACTTTTCCAGATCCTTGGACTCAACGTTGCTCTTTATCTCCTTGACCAGAACGATATCCGATTCCGTGATGTTCAGCACAAAGTCCTTGGCCTTGTCGGGGAACAGATTCTGAATAACGTCGAACGCGGAAACGTCGTTCGAGGAAATAATCCTTATCAGCAGGACAACTCTGCTCACATCGCTGTTGAAGTGCAGCTCCCGCGCCTTTACAACGATATCGCCGGGGAGAACGTTATCCAGCACAACGTTCTTTATAAAGTTTGTCCTGTCGTATTTTTCGTCGTAGTACTGTTTTATTGAGGACAGGGTGATCGACATAATATTCGCATACTTAGCAGCGTTCTCGTCTGTACCCTCCACAAAGACGGCGTAATCCGGCTTGATGTGGGAACCGAACGGCTTGTATGTATAGCCGTCGCGTACAAAAATATCGTGGGAATCGCTCAGGTCGAGCGAAACGAACTCGTTGGTGGTGCCGATCTTGGAAAGCTCGCTGCACGCAATGATCGTGGCTGTGGAGTCCACAACTCCGATAATGCAGTCCATCGCGTCTCTCATCTGATGAATTAAGCCCTGGAACAGTCTGTTTGACATATAGAAGGTCATCCTTTCATTTTAGCCTGAGCAAATCGGCATTAAAAGTACGGGTACGCTGAAACATTTTCACGCCGAAAGCCTCCGAAGTGTATCGGAGAGCAAAGAATATGTCGTATAAAACACATTCATGTAAATTATTATACACAATTTTTGTTGACATTGCAAGTGTTTTTTGTAATTTTATCTAAAAAAGTCCTGCAAAATTTTATGCTTTGGCAATTTAACAAATACTTTATATAATTTTATCATATATTTTGTATAATTGTGTTAATATTTTATGAATTTCTCTCTGCCAATTTGTTCCTGCTACAGGCAGCTTTTCGGCGTTATCGGCTTATATAAAATGCAGAAAAACGGCAGACCTCCGCATTAAAGCCATGCCACCGCAGCAAAGAGCATAATTCCGTTAAGAACCGTGCAAATTGTGGACAGGATAAGCTGGGGCAGAAAGAAGTTTTTAGGATAACCCAACCTGGCGGCGCTTATTGAGAAAACCATTCCGCAGATGCTTAACCCCAGTGTCAGAAGTACTATCAGCGCAAAAAACGGCGCCAGCAGCGCAAAGATCAGCAAAAAAACCAAAAGCGTGCCAATGTTTGAAGCAGATGCGCTCAGCCCGAGCAGCATAAAGGCTGTAATAATGATCGACGGTATGGTAAAGCCCCATGCCAGATCTTTATAATTCTTGTTTCCCATAACTGTCTCCTTTCCTGTCCGCAGCTCTTGTCGGACGTGCTGTGCGTATACTTCCGCTTACTGTTTTGTGAAATCGTAATCCTCCCCGCTGGAAGCCCTTTTCATAGCTTCGAGAAAATCGGGAGTGCGCCATTCATATGTATTTCTGTTCACCTGACCGCCATTGTCCCAGTAGAAAGGAGCCATGCCGTAATCGCTGCAAAGCTTAACCATCTTCTCAATAAAGAAAACGCAGCTTGCCTTGTCGTTGCCGCTTGCGGCGTACTCACCGATAATCACGGGAATACCCTTGTCCACGAAATTTGTTTTCATCATGCCGTAAAGGTCCTCCATCTGCTTGACCTCCTCGTCCGTGCCCCATGTGTTGTGGACGTTGGTGGTGCAGAATTCCCACGGCGTATAGTAATGCACTGAAACAATACATCTTCCCGCAGGGTCGTCGGGCATTTTGTAGCGTCCGTCGCAGGTCATGCGGATATCCGTCCAGTATCCCGCGATAAGCAGATGACGTTCAGCATTGTTTCCGCCGCTGCCGCGGATAAGGTCAACAAATTCCTGATTGAACTCGTTAAGCAGTTCGTAAGCGTCGTTTTGAGAAATACCGTCAAAGCCAACCTCGTTCATGGACTCGAACACAAGCTTGTCGCCGTAATCCTTGAATTCCTCGGCTATCTGCGACCAGAGGTTCTTGTACTTTTTAAGAGTGTTTTCCTTGTCGTTCTTTGCACCCTCGATTATCCATGCACCGAACGTAGGGTCTCCGCCGCCGTCGTGGTGTACGTTCAGCAGTACATACATATCCTGCGAATAAGCATAGTCTACTACCTCGCGGACTCTGTCCATCCATTCGCGGTCAACGTTTCCGTCTGCGTCAATGTGATCTCTCCAAGTGACCGGTATCCTCACGGATTTAATGCCGTCCTCTTTCAGAGCCGTAAAAAGTTCCTTTGTGGCTTTGGGATTTCCCCAAAGGGTCTCGTCCACCTTTTCGCCCTCCTCAACGTGTTCGTTGACCTTTCCGTCGCCGTCCCGGTCTGCCTGACATACGTCGAGGGTGTCGCCAAGATTCCAGCCGATACCCATGTCCTTGACAAGCTCCATGGAGGAAATGTCCCGCATTTCGCCCGGTTCTGCGGAAGCCGTGACCTGACGGGAAGCTCCTCCGCCCGAAGATCCCCCGCCATCATTGGCTGTGCAGGAGGTCAGTACCGCAAGTGAAAGAGCGGCGGACAATAATATTGCCGATATTTTTTTCATAGTATAACGTCCTTTCTTACTGGTTTAATCTGAAATGAACGGGAATGCCGTTCCTGTATTCGATATCGGGTTCGCCCTGAATAAGCGGCAGGAAATAATTGAGAGCGTCCACGGTAACGTTGTTGCCGTCGGCGTTTATCCATTCCGCAGGGAAAAGCTTTTCCTTGTTGGCGACTTCGTCCACCGAAGCCGTAACTATTTCCACCCTATAGGGATTGTTGCTTATGCGTCGGAAAATCATCATCACTCCGCTTTCGCCCGAAACCGCGGCGCGTACGGCGGCTTCGCCGATTTCCTTTGCCTCAGTGATATCGGTAAGGGAAGCGATATGGGAGCTGCACCTCTGCATAACGTTAAGCTCTATGGAGCGCACCTTGCAGCCGATGTTGTCCCCTACGATCTTTTCCAGATATTTGCCCACGCCCGAAAGATACTTGTGACCGAAAGCGTCGGTAAGCTCGGAGGAAAAGCCGCCGCCTAAATTTATTCCCTCCGAGACCGCGATGATGACGGCTTTGTACCGCTTCTGCGCCTCGCGGATATCGGCAATAAACTTCTCCTCGGAAAATTCCGCTTCGGGCAGATATATCATATGGGGAGCGGGTTCTCCGTTGGCTCTTAAAACGCAGGAGGAAGCCGCAAGCCAGCCCGCTTCACGTCCCATTATCTCCACGATCGTCACCGAGGGAATGGAGTACACGCGGCTGTCTCTGATTATTTCCTGCAATGACGCGGCAACATATTTCGCCGCCGAGCCGAAGCCGGGGGTGTGGTCGGTCTCGGCAACGTCGTTGTCGATAGTTTTGGGTACGCCTATGACCCTGATGTCAACGCCGTTTTCCCTGAACCATTTGTCCAGCTTCATAACGGTGTCCATGGAGTCGTTTCCGCCTATGTAAAACAGCGCCTTTATATCGTGCTTTTGGAGATTTTCCGCGGCTTTGCGGAAGTCGCTGTCGTCCTCGCGGGGGTCTTTAAGCTTGAAGCGGCATGAACCCAGCACCGTGGACGGAGTTTTCATGAGCAGGTCTATGTCGTAATCCGAGGTAAGAATTTTGCTCAGATCGACGAACTCGTCCTTGAGAACGCCCTCGATACCGTTTATCGAGCCGTAGACCGCGCCTATTTCGGGCTGCTTCAGAGCTTCGGTAAAAATTCCCGCAAGGGAAGAATTTATGGCAGACGTAGGTCCGCCCGACTGCGCTGCGGCGATATTAAACATATAAAGTTCCTCCGAATTCATAGTCGATAATATATGAATATTATACCATGGCGGCGGAATTTTTTCAAGTCCGGCGACGCTTTTGCACGGAAGTCTGTTTTTGATTGTTGAAATTGCCGAAATATCAGGCATTAAAAATAATAAATTGTACTTGCTTTTTTTGCCGAAAAATGATACAATAAAAATAATATTGCAATTAATTATCTAAACCAATGGAGGAAGCTTTTATTATGCCGGTAAAGTATATTTTTGTAACG
>JAIEDQ010000027.1 GCA_029067895.1 Oscillospiraceae bacterium
ATCCTCCTCAGCCGCTTTTCCGAAAAGCTCCATATAAGCTTTATTTTTTCGATCAGCTCCGTAAGCCTGTCCAGCTTGTCCGAAAGCTTTTCCTTATGTTTTTTTTCGTCCGGAGCTTCTACCGCGTCTGTATCATTTTCCGGCTCCGTATCCGTATTTTCGGCATTTTCGGAGCTTTCACCGCTTTCCGCAGGTTCTTTCTCCGCTGTATCCTCTTTTGCCGCAGATTCCTTTTTTGACTTTTTGACCTTTTTGTTCTTCCGCGGTTTCTTCTTTTTAAGAGGATAAAGCGTGAACCAGAGGTATTTCAGCTTAATATCAAGTATGCCGCCGATATACTTTATCTGTACCCGAAGCTTTATGTTAAGAACAAGTGCAAAGAAAAGTATTACTGCGGCAATTACGATCAAAGCCGTCAATGCTGTACCACCCTTTCACACGTCGGAGACGTTTTCGCCGTCCTCGGCTTCCGTCGGCTCGGTCCCGTCCTTTGCTATAAGTATCTCGTCAAAGCTTACCTGTCCGTCGGAATCGGGCAGCGCAGGAAGATCATCCAGAGAGGAAAGCTGAAAGCACCGCAGAAAAGCAGGCGTTGTCTTATAGGCGATAGGCTTTCCCGGAACGTCAAGCCTTCCCGCCTCCTCAAGCAGATTTTTTTCCACAAGGGAATTGACAACGCTTGAACTGTCTATACCGCGGACGTGCTCCACAAAGCCTTTTGTTACGGGCTGATTGTAAGCTATTATCGTAAGTACCTCCATTGCCGCGGGAGACAATGGCGTGTTCTTCTTTGATTCCAGCGCGGCTCTGACGTAATCGAAAAATTCCGCCTTTACCGCAAGCTGATAGCTGTTTCCCAGCTTCAGCACAGTCAGCGCGCTTCCCGTAGATTCGTACCTGTCTATCAGAAGCCTGACCAACTTTTCGGGCATATCAGGCTCGATACCTGCCGCCGCACAGAGCTTTTCGGCTTCAATAGGCTCTCCGTGGGCGAAAAGTATCGCTTCCACCGCGGAAATGCCTTCGTTTATTTTCATGAATATGAAACCTCCGTTTCAGACCTGTCTGTTTGTTCCAATTTGTCCCTGCTGCGGTCTCTGTTAAAGGTTATCACGGTGTTGTCGTCGTTGAGCAGTATCCTGCCAGACTTTGTAAGCTCCAGCACCGCCAGAAACACCGCGACTCGTTCGGAACGGTCGGTCATTCCCTCGAACAGACCGTTCATAAGACAGCTTCCCGACTTGTAGAGCCGCCTGAGAACAAAAATTATTTTTGATGTAACGGAAACGATCTTCTTTTTTACTATAGTATTGAAAGCTTCCGTCTTTACCTTTTCCTCCGGAGGCTTCACCTGTATCTTTGTGTATGCGTCAAGAAGCTCCTGCGGGTCGTGAATGATAGGGTAAGTGTTGTCAAATTCCACTTTAAGCTGACTGCGCACCGCAAAAACGTTGCCTATATAGCGTTCCTTCATTGCCTCCGCAGCTTTTTTACACAGAGAGTATTCAATAAGTCTGCCCTGCAATTCCTTTTTGAGCTGTTCAGCTTCCTCCCTCTGAGGGAGCAGCGACACTGTCTTGATGTACACCAGTCTTGCCGCCATTTCAAGGAATTCTCCCGCGATCTCCATATTCTGCTCCGACATACGTCCGATGTAGTCCAGATACTGGTCGAGAAGCGCGGCGATCGGAATATCATTGATATTGAGCTTGTGCTTTGATATCAGATGAAGCAGCAGATCCAGCGGACCCTCAAATACTTCAAGCTTGAACGAAATCTGCTCCATTTGATTACCTCGAAATCATAAGAATATCTACCCATGCCGAAAGCAGGTTCATAAGAACATACGCACGCTGCTGCAAAAAAGCCAGAGGTCTGTCAAGAAATCCCAGCCATATTGCCGCAAAAAGGATACCGAAAATAATATTTTCGTACCTCATCACTTTGAAGTAAATCTTTTCGGGCAGTACAAGATTGAAAATTCTGGAACCGTCCAGAGGCGGAACGGGCAGCAGATTGAACACCGCCAGTCCCAGATTAAGGATAGCCGCATACCAGAATACTTTTGCAAGCGCGTCTACATAAGAATTGCCTCCGCTGTTGTATGCAAGAAGCTTGAACACTACAATGGAAATATATGACATAAGAAGATTGGAAAGCGGTCCCGCCAAAGAGGATACCGCCATTCCGACCTTGCGGTTCTTGAAATTATTGGGATTGATAGGCACAGGCTTTGCCCAGCCGAAGCCCGCCAGAAGCATGAATACCGTACCGAACAGATCAAGGTGCCTCAGCGGATTAAGTGTTATTCTGCCCTGATTTTTGGCGGTATCGTCCCCCATCCAGTGCGCCGCAAGAGCGTGAGCGCACTCGTGAACGGGAAACGCGGTAAGCAGCACAATGCCGTGCATAACAAGCTCGATAATTTTACCCTGCATAAATTATGTACGCTTTGTAAACAAAGCCTCTCCTTTTCGGCATAAAGTTCAAAATCAATGTTTAGTATAACATATTTCTATTAAAATTACAAGGATATTTCTTAACATTTCCAAAAAAACTTTATTTTTTCAAACTTTTTTTCAAAAAACACTTGCAATTTCAAAACAGTTGTGATAAAATAGTAACGTTGATTTTATACAATGATATTGAAAAGGAGGTGTAACCCCCATGGCAAAGTGCGATATTTGCGGAAAGGGTGTTGCTTTCGGTATTAAGGTTTCCCACTCACATCATCGCTCCAACAGAACCTGGAAACCCAACGTTAAGCGTGTAAAGGCTATTGTTGACGGTACTCCTAAGCATATTTACGTATGTACAAGATGTCTCCGTTCCAATAAGGTTACAAGAGCTATATAACATATCCGTAATGTACACACAAACGGCGGTTCCGAAAGGAAACGCCGTTTTTTATTTTATGTTGTCAGTCGTCGGTATCGAACTCAATGATCTTTCCTGTAGACGCATTTATTTTGTACTCATACTCCAAACCGTTTGCTTTAAACTCAATTTCGTACTCCGCCGTACCGTTATCATAGTCCAGCTCTGATTTTGTGAATACGACCTGATCTGCGGCAAATCCTGCATGTTCCAATGCGATAGCCTTTGCTTCGTCAACTGTGAGCTGTTCCGAACCTTCGCCCGATAAAGAAGTTTCCGTATCAGCTCGGCTTTCGGAAATTGATTCTGAAGAAAATCCCAGTACATTCCCGCTGCCTGCGTCAATTTCATATTCATATTTAACGCTGCCCGACGTGAATTCGATATCATATTCATCTCTGCCGTTATCACGATCAAGCTTTGTTTCAACGAAAACAACATCATTTTCGCTTAATCCTGAGTGCTCCAGCGCTATTGACTTTGCTTCTTCAAGATCAATGATCTGTATATTTTCAACAGACGAGTTGACAGCCATACCCGAATCAGACGTCTGACCTTTGGCATTATTTGCTTTGCACCCAACCGTCGAAGCTGTCAGCAAAGCACATAATACTGCGCACACCGTTTTCTTGTTCACCATATTCATATCTCCCTTTTACAGTCTTTGTTCATCACACCGATAAACATATCAAAAGTATCTGTACAGATCAATAAATTATACGTTTTTAAATATGGTACAACAATTATTTAGACATATCAAGAAATTCCTGTTCGCTTAAAATGGTCACACCAAGCTCCTGCGCCTTTGTCAGCTTGCTGCCCGCTTCCTCTCCCGCAACAACGTAGGAGGTCTTTTTCGACACCGAACCTGCCGCCTTGCCGCCGAGACGGACAATTATTTCCTTTGCTTATATACTTATCAAGGTGGACACCATTCACGGAGACACAAATTTATTCGCCTAAAAAATGAAATAAAAG
>JAIEDQ010000028.1 GCA_029067895.1 Oscillospiraceae bacterium
TCGCCGTACTCATCAGCGCCTATAGTGCCGAATTCAAAAATATTCCATGACACCCCCGCAATAGGTTTTTCCGTGTCGTCGGTGCTTTCGTCGGTTTTGTCAGTCTCGTCGGTGTCGGCAGCTTCCGTTTCGCTGACTGTAGTTTCTGTCTCGCCGCCTAAAATATAGTCGGTTTCGTCTGCTGTCGTTTCGAGACGCAGGGTCTCCGCATTAAGGGAATCGTCTATAAATTCTGTTCCATTGGTGCATCCCGCTAAAATCACCGCGGACATTGCCGCTGTTAAAATAATTCTTCTTTTCATGATCTTACCTCCGCTTACTGTGTTATTTAAAGTATAAAGGCTATATAAGGAAAAGTCAACAAAAGTACCGAACGTTAAACAATGTGTAACCAAACTGTAATTCCGCAAAAAGGCAAAAAAATATGCAGGGCAACTGCCCTGCATTAAGGTGAGATGAAATAAAGAAAATATGTGTAGAACAAAAGAAAGGAGACAACAAAACGGATGTTAAACTAATTAAATGTATTAGACGATTTCTAACATCGTTATTATTATAACCCATTTACTGCCCGCCGTCAACAGGTTTTGGCAAGATTTTTTCATTTTGTATACTTGCACAATTTAAACAGCTTTTGTTTGTATATATTGCATTTTCTGTTTAATCGCTCCTGTTTTATGACAGAATATATGGTATAGATAACGCCGAAAACGTCTAAATATCACATTCTCAAAAAACATAATTAAATTTAATTATATCACATTAGTTTTTGTTTGTCAAGAGGTTTATGCATATACTTTAAATATATTTTTCGGAAGTTTTTACACCGCGTAATCTGCGGGCGTATCGGGGTGGGACGGCTCCTCGGGTTCGCCCTTGTAGAGAAGCTTCATTACCACAGGCGTTGTAATGGAGGAGCAGATTATCAGCAGTATTACCGAGGTGAAGTAGATCGGATCCATAAGTCCCACGGCAAGCCCTTTCTGGGACACTATCAGCGCCACCTCGCCGCGGGTCATCATGCCCACGCCGATCTTGAAGCAGTCCCTGCCCTTGAAGCCCAGCAGACGGGATATCCCTCCGCAGCCGATTATCTTTGTGACCAGTGCAACGACCACAAAGCATACCGAGAACAGCAGCAGGGAGGCGGTAAGTCCCGAAAATTCGGTTTTAAGACCGATACTCGCAAAGAAAACAGGTCCGAAAAGCATATAGGAGCTTATGTCCATCTTTTCGGCTATGTACTCCGAATCACGCAGATTGCAGAGAATGATACCCGCCACATATGCGCCCGTAATGTCAGCAATTCCGAAAAACCTTTCCGCCGAGTAAGCCAGTGCAAAACAAAGGCACAGACCAAGTATCGGTATGCGCCGCTGATGGAAGTACCGCTTGTCAATGGTTTTGAATACCTTATAAATGACAAATCCCACACCGAGGGCAAACACAAAGAACAGAACCGTGTTCAGAATGACCTTCATGGGGTGCGCTTCGGGATTCTTGAAGCCGATGACAAAGGTCAGAACGATAATGCCGATAACGTCGTCGATTATAGCGGCGCTCATTATGACCGTACCCACCCTGCCTTTAAGCCTGCCAAGCTCGCGGAGGGTCTGGACGGTTATCCCCACCGAGGTCGCGGTCATGATAACGCCCGTGAAAAGCGCCCTGTAGAACTGATCCGCGCCTGCGGGGGCAAATCCGTAAAAACAGGAGTAAAGCAGGTATCCGCCGATAAGCGGCACGGTAACGCCCATGCAGGCTATGGCAAGAGCTACGGGTCCGGTGTGGAGAAGCTCTTTCAGATCGGTCTCCAGTCCCGCGCTGAACATAAGCAGAAGCACGCCTATCTCCGCAAGCTGTGAAATAAAGTCGGACTGTCCCACCAGCCCCAGAACGGAGGGACCGATTATAAGTCCCGCCACGATCTCGCCCACCACCTGCGGCGCGCGCAGCTTTTTCGCCAGCAGACCGAACAGCTTTGCAAACAGGATTATTATTGCAAGGTCTTTAAAAACTTCGATTTCCATAAACTCACCTCAAAAGTTTGTATACTATATATAATATCAAAAGTGTCTTGCAGGGCATACTATATAAAATTACCGCATTTTATTATATACCCGCTTTCCCGCAAAATCAATATAATTTTTGTTACATTTCTGCTGTACGTGTTTTATTTTTCCGAAAGGCGTTGCCTGTTCTGCTTATTATTAGGAAATTTTTTAGCATAACGGTGTATATTTTGGATTATATTGCACATAATTTGCACAAAGGACGGCAAATTTGTCATAATCTGTTTGTGCAATGCTACAAATTGAAAAAATCCCCTTGACAAAAAAATTGAAACGTAGTATACTAAATAAGCTGACCCGCGGGAGAGCGGACAAGCGGAAAACAAAAATTTGAAAATATTTTTGAAAAACGCTTGACAAAGCAAAATGCTTATGATATAATAGTTAAGCATTCCGCAAGGGAAGCATCGGAATCTTGAAAATTGAACAACAGGAAACGAAGAAGACCATACAAGGACCCTGAAACCCGGAGTTGTCTATTTGGCGATGAGCTGAAGAGGTGACGAAGGAAGTAAGAA
>JAIEDQ010000029.1 GCA_029067895.1 Oscillospiraceae bacterium
TGACCCGCCGCATAAATATCCGTGCGGAAATCCGTTTGAGAAAAGCCGTACTGCTCGGGAGGAGCAAAGCCGTCCGTACCAAGATAACGTGTGTCCCTGTCCTTGTCGTCACGGACAAAGCGAGCCGCTTCAAAGTCGATAAGACAAATATTGCCGTCCTCCGAAAGCAAAATATTCGAGGGCTTTATGTCGCGGTGGACAATTCCGAGACCGTGAATAAAGTCCAACGCAGCGCAAAGCTGAACCATTGCTCGTATGACTTGCTTTTCGTCCAGATTTGCGGTAAGGAGATTTTTTTGCGAAATAAATTCCTCGGTGACAACAGTTTTGCCGTCCGAAATATCCACAGAATAAATTTGCGGCAGATATCTGCAATCAAAATTTCTCAGCAATTCGTACAATGACATTTTTGCATATATTGTGCGCCGAATGCGTTTCTCTCCATTTTCTTCAAATACTTCAACTGTACCTCGGGACGATTCATGTATTATCTCGGACAACTTTCTCCCCCCTTTTTTTATACTATTTTAGCACATTTTAGGGAGATTTGCAAGTGAATATAAAAAACGCTTAATAATGAAAATTAAAGTTGCGCTGGTGTGTAGATACATAATATGCGCCGCTGTCATAGTCCTGTTTTATTACCACAAGACCGTAAGAATAATCCTCTCCGTTTTGGAACGAATAATTTTCCTTTTGAGTACCGTCGGAATCGTATTCGGCTACCATATATTCCGCGCTTGCGCCCAAATTGAATAAAGTACTTGTCCTTACCTCGCCGTATGATACGCTGTCAACGCTTGTATAACCTTTCTTGCGGTCGTTGAACAGGCTTTTGTCGTAATCGCTGTCGCTGTTGCGTGTAATTTTGAGATATGTTTCATAATCATCATTCATAAGTGCATTCAGATATGTATTCAACGCACCGCTGACAGTGTCGTCCTTATAGTATGCGGACAAGCCTGCCTCGTCGTTTCCGCAGGACGAAAACATCATTATTACAATTAATGAAATTATCATACAAAGATATTTTTTCAATTTTATCACCTTTCCTTTTGTAACCGATAAATTAACGCTTGTCCGACCATTTTACCGGCAATTAACTCTTATGTACAGCAACTTGAGCTGACCGTACCTGTACGTATTTCCGTCATACTCAACAGAAATATTTTCGCAGCCGTCAAAAACGTCGCTGTCCTCGTCATTCTCTCCGAGGCTCTCTATGCTGTCTGGGAGATACACCTTTTCAAGATTTGTGCATCCGTTGAACGCGTTCTCACCGATACTCTTAACGCTGTCGGGAATTTCTAGTTCCGAAAGAATTTCACAACCGCTGAAAGCAGAAGCCCCGATTTTTTTCAGATTGTACGGCAAAGTGATTTTAGTAAGGCTTGTGCATTCCGCAAATGTTTCCTCACCGATATTCTCAATATCGTCGGGAATTTCTATGTCCTCTAAAGCTTCGCAGCCCTTGAAAGCATACGCACCCAGCTTTTTTAGACCATACGGGAGCGTCACGCTTTTAAGATTTTTGCAGTCACAAAAAGCCGATTCGCCGATTTCCTCCACCTCGTCAGGAATTTCAATATCCTCCGCCGTACAGCCCTCAAAAGCGTTGTCTGCGATCTCATTTACTATGTCGGGAATTCTGACAATACTGTCGCTGCCGTTGTAGCTGACAAGAGTTACGCATCCCTTTTTAACATTAAAATCAAAATCTTCGTCGTTGGTAAATGCGACCTCGTCCTCGCTTGAATTATTTATTGCAGCAGGCGTAAAATTGTTGCGCACAGTATTTCCGGCAGCCTTTTTTCCCGAGGACTTATTATCGCTTAGCAGCGCAGCCGTAACTCCAACCGCGATCATGCCTACAATTACCGACGCTGTTAAAATTCCGTTTCCCATAATTAAAACTCCTTTTTATAAATTTTGCAGTTTTTTTCACTGCCTGTAAATAATTATACCGTACATTTTTTGAAAGTGGTGTCCCGTCAGGACACACGAACGCAGCTGTCCTGCTTTTGGGACGGCTGCGTATTAAATTTATTCATTTATCTTACATTCGTAATAATTGCACCTTTCGCCGCCCTTTGTCTCGCGGTTTTTCTTCAGACACTTGCATTTCGCAAGATAATCGTACTCCCATATATGCTGGCGCGGAGCATGAGGGCTGATGTATGTATTTGTGGGGTCGTACCAATACTTACAGAATGCGCAGTATTTATTAATAGTAAGGTTTGCTCTTTTTGTTGACATGATGTACACTCCTTTAAAATTATCAGGCAAAAAGTCCTTTGACCTTGCTCTTTGCTTTGTTAAATAAATTTTTTGCACCGTTTACTACTTTTTTACCTATTTTAGCAAGACCTTTTCTCGCTTTTGTAGCAATTTTATTAAGACCATTTTTGAAAAACTCTCCAACCTCTGTCTTTGCAAGAAAGCTTACTGCACTTCCTACCGCCAAGCCTATAGCCGCACCCTGCGGTCCGAAAATTCCGCCTATACTCGCACATACCCCGGGAGCTTTGTCCGCAAGCTTGTCAACAAGTCGGGCTACTCCAACTCGTTGGATACGTTCAACTGCGTCCTCGGCAGAGCAAGCCCCCGAAGCTGCATTTATGCAGACCTTTGCGGTTTCCACAGCGCCTACCGCCATGCTTGATATGTCCCGTGCAGATATATTTTGAGAAAGCTCCTCGCTCAACATTCCCTTTTTCTTTGCGGCATAAACAGCCCATGCCGCCGCGCACTTTATTCCCACATCTGCGGCAGTTCCTGTTTCTGCGGTGATGACCTCTGCTCCCTCTATCTCAATACATTCCTCAATGCCATGCTGAATGGAATCCTCCGTTTCCTCATCGGAATCCACCGACATAAGAGAAGCAACATTCGCCTTTTTTACAACGTCTGAGGACATCTGTATCAGCGAAAAACTATCCCACTCCTCATCGGGAATTTCCTCCGCAAGTTCCGGAGCTTCTCCCGTAAAGCCGCTTTCCGCATTGCTCAGACCGTTGTAAGCCTCCGTCAGAAGCTTTCCCTTTTCCGCCGCGGAAAAATCGGCTGTTTCCTTATTAAACTCATCTCTGAACCAATCCTCGGTGTTGTCAGCCTGCTGAACCGCTTTTATCCTGCCGTTCAGATCGTTTACCGAATCAATAATCTCACGGCTTGTTGAATCTGCTTCGTCCGCGGACATTTCGGGCATAAGCTTAGTCATCTCGCCGCTAAGCCAGCCCTGCATATTGTCGGAATTTGCTCCCTCATTGAGATAGTCCCAAACAAAATCCTTCACCATACGGGATACGTCTTCATTTACATTCAAATTTTTATTTTCTTCCATAAGTAATTCTCCTTAACAATTTTTATGTAGCATTTTTCAGACGACGTTTTGTGTACTCGTCCTTCATCTTTTTCAGGTCGTCCTTCATAATTTCAGAAAGTGAAGTGGTATTTTTTATTGCTTGACTTATATATTCGGTAGTAACTTCGTCCTTGCCGTCGCAGAACGCATTTTCAATACCGTCACGGACAACTCCCTCAATATCTGCGCCGCTGTAGCCCTCGGTCATGCTTACAAGCTTGGGAATATCAATGTTGGGGAAATCATTTTTACGGCGTTTTTTGATATGCACATTAAAAATCATTTTACGTTCTGTCTGATTTGGCAGGTCTACAAAGAAAATCTCGTCAAAGCGTCCTTTGCGCAGAAGTTCGGGAGGCATTTTCGTAATATCGTTAGCTGTTGCAATAACAAACGCGGGCGCAGTCTTGTCC
>JAIEDQ010000003.1 GCA_029067895.1 Oscillospiraceae bacterium
TACGCTCCTATCCAGAGCGGTATCATGTCCACAATCCACGCTTACACAGGCGATCAGATGATCCTCGACGGTCCTCACAGAAAGGGCGACCTGAGAAGAGCAAGAGCAGGCGCTGCTAACATCGTTCCTAACAGCACAGGCGCTGCTAAGGCTATCGGACTTGTTATCCCCGAGCTGAACGGCAAGCTCATCGGCTCCGCTCAGAGAGTTCCTGTTCCCACAGGCTCCACAACTATCCTTACTGCTGTTGTTAAGGGCAGCGACGTTACTAAGGACGGCATCAACGCTGCTATGAAGGCTGCTGCTTCCGAGTCCTACGGCTACAACGAGGAGCAGATCGTTTCCTCCGACGTTATCGGCATGAAGTACGGCTCGCTGTTTGACGCTACTCAGACAATGGTTGCTAAGATCGCTGACGACCTCTACGAGGTACAGGTTGTTTCCTGGTACGACAACGAGAACTCTTACACATCTCAGATGGTAAGAACTATCAAGTACTTTGCAGAGCTTTAATCCAAAGCTTTGAAAACGTTAAAACCGCTCGTCGCTTGACGGGCGGTTTTTATTTTATTTTGCAACGATCTCGACTTTTATGGCTTTGCCCGCTTCCCTGCATTTATCTATGACAAATCTTGTGCCGTTTGATCTGCCGTCCCAGAACGCGAGAACTATGTCCGCGCTTTCGATTATGGTGATGTTGCGTTTCAGCGGCGCGCTTTTTCCGTATTTTTCGTATTCGGGCAGAAACTCCGTCAGCTTTATGTTATGGGCGATTGCGTACTCCCTTGCGCAGGTGTCAATACCCTTTGCTCCGCCGGAAATTATTTCGGTGGTTTCGGGCGGGAGATATTTTTCCAAGTTGTCAATCGTAAGACCTCGCGAACCTATTACTGCAAATTTCATTGTTTATCACTCTTTTCAATAAGTTATATGGAACAAAATCTAGTTGCCAATTTGAATTTACAAGAACTATTCTTCCTATAATTATACTATAATACTTCCTACTTGTCAAGCAGAATAAGAAGTATAATTCTTGTATAAAGGAATTAGGGGGAACTACAGTGCTTATTTTTGATTTCAGAGCTATTGGGAACAAGCTGCTGGCAATACGCAAAAGAAGCGGAATGACCCAAAGTGAGGTCGCAGAGGCGGCGGGTCTTTCCGACAGAACATATGCTGATATAGAACGCGGTGATGTCAATACAAGAATAGAAACGATACTGAAAATCTGCGATGCTCTGCAAATAACTCCCGATGTTATTTTGACCGAGGAAAATCCAAGCTTTGCAGTTAAGCAGAATGAACTGCTTAAACAGCTTGATGAGTGTACGGAAAAGCAAAAGGAAACTGCTCTTGAATTGTTGTCGGTTTATTTGAAATCCATTAAATAATTTTGTTCGGGTGATATTATTGTGAGACTGCGAATAAGAGATATGCGTGAGGACAGAGACCTGACGCAAAAACAAATTGCTGAATACTTGATGTGTGACCAGTCGCTTTATTCAAAATATGAAAGAGGAGAACGTGAAATACCTCTTAATCTTTTGATAAAGCTTGCGGATTATTATAATGTAAACATAGACTATCTTGTGGGAAGAAGCCCTGTTTCAAAACGCTATAAATAAAACCGCCCGTCTTGTGACGAGCGGTTTTCAATTAACAACAAAACCCCCGCTTCCCTGTGAGAAACGGGGGTTATCTTAACCAAATCAGTTAACGATAGTCTTTTCGGTTTCCTTATCAAAGATGTGAACGTGATTGGGATCGAGCGCAACCTTGATAGTATCCTGAGGACGTGCAGTCGAACGAGGATCAACACGAGCTGTGAGAGGAATACCCTCGCAGTTCAGGTACAGGAATGTCTCAGCGCCCATCATTTCGGTGATTTCAACGTTAGCGTCGATCACGCCGGTCTTAGCAGCGGAGAGGTACATTTCCTCGTCGTGAATGTTCTCGGGACGGATACCCATAACGATTTCCTTGTCAACGTAGCTGTCAAGTACAGCCTCTTCAACCTTAGCCTCGGGAAGCTCAACATAGTATTTCTTGCCGCGGCTTGTCTTGGTGTCCTCGGAGCCGAATTCAATAGTGAACTTGCCCTCGATCTTTCTGAGAACAGCGTCAACAAAGTTCATCTGAGGAGAGCCCATGAAGCCCGCAACGAACTGATTAACAGGGCTTGTATAGAGGTTCTGAGGAGAGTCAACCTGCTGAATGAAGCCGTCCTTCATAACAACGATACGGTC
>JAIEDQ010000030.1 GCA_029067895.1 Oscillospiraceae bacterium
CCTCTGCGCCTTTCCATTCTGCGATCGAGGGAATTACCTGTGGGGCTGCATTTATTGCTGCTATATTATCTGTAGGAGCGTCATTGAATAATGAAGCATCATTTATAGGCAAAATACCACTTGTCAACTGGTCTTCATCCGTCAATACGGATTCATTTTTTTTCAGCACACTTCTATTATTCCAAGCCGGAACCTCAATAGTAAATGAAACTTCGCTAACGTCTTCACTATCCTCTATACTCTCCACCCTATAACCTACTACAACTTCCTTATCCTGTATCGTCAAATACACTTCACAATCCACACCAATTATCTGCTCGTAATCCGCTCCAATATAAGTTAGCCGGTATCCTTCAGGTGCATCGGGCATTTTAAGAAAACGAGTGCCGTCCCCGCGCACTTCAATTACAGGCGCTTCCACATAATAGGCCGCAGGCTTGTCCGCGTATACCTCAAATTCATATTACAGCACTCTTCTTGCGAGCAAAAACAAGCAGCAGGGCAGTGACCTTTCGAGTATGCTCTCGAATGCGTTCAAAACCGATTCGAACGACTTGTACACTATTGCCAAGAAGGTTCAGATGGTGCGCTCCAGAAGCTACCAGAAGGAACTGCTTGAAGGCTTTAAGGAGTATTTTTCGGGCGGAGCTGTTTCCGATAAGGAAGCTGCTTCCAAAGCAAACGACGAAAAGCTTGCCTCTGTTGCCAAGCAGCTGAACGAAAGCGCGGGAAATCTTGCGACGAGCGGAAGTGCGCTCTACAAGGATCCCGAGAAATCCCTTTCCGCTGTAAAGAATTTCGTAGACAATTACAACAGCACTCTGGACAGCCTTCAGGACAGTGAGAATACCAAGGCTCTTGAAAAAGGCGTGCAGATGGTAAACTCTACCAGAGCGTATTCCCGTACACTCAATCGTGTGGGAATCTCCATCGGCAGCGACAACCGTCTCAGCATTGATGAGGATAAGCTCAAAGCTACTTCTCCGCTGACTATGCAATCCCTGTTTTCGGGTAATTATTCCCTTGCGAACCGCATTGCAGACAAGGCGTCGTACATAAGCCGTACTGCGGCTCTCAGCAGCATGAATTTTTCCACTTACAATTCCAAGGGAACAAAAAATGATTACTACAACCAGCTTTCCGCTATGATGTTCAACAGCAAGGTTTAAGACTGAACTTGTATTTTGTACATAATACCAAAAATACGCTGCGCACTTTTGCCGTAGCGTATTTTTTATGTAAATTTTGCAAAAAAGCTTTTCATTTCCTGCAAAATGTGGTATAATTTTAATTGTACTTAGGCGATCATGCCGACCCATAAAAGCTTGAAAGGAAATGATAAAAATGAACAAGATACGCATTGGAATCGTTGGCTACGGCAACCTTGGCAGAGGTACGGAGTTGGCAATAAGGCAGAACCCCGACACTGAGCTTGCCTGCGTGTTCACACGCCGCGACCCGTCCTCGCTTAAAATTCTGACGGAAAACGTTCCCGTTTATTCACTTGACGATATCCGTAACCACCGTGACTGCGCAGACGTGCTTATCCTCTGCGGAGGAAGCGCTTCCGACCTGCCTGTTCAGGGTCCTCAGCTGGCGGAGCTTTTCTGCACTGTGGACAGCTTTGATACCCATGCCAAAATTCCCCAATACTTTGCGGCAGTTGATGAGTCCGCGAAAAAGGGCGGGAACGTCAGCATTATATCCGTGGGCTGGGATCCGGGTATGTTCTCGGTTTCAAGGCTTTACGGAAGCTGCATTCTCCCCGACGGCAAGGACTACACTTTCTGGGGAAAGGGCGTTTCTCAGGGACATTCTGACGCTATCAGGCGCATTGAGGGTGTTGCCGACGCTAAGCAGTACACCATTCCCGTTCAGGAAGCCGTTGACGCGGTAAGAAACGGTTCTGACCCTGAGCTTTCTACCCGTCAGAAGCATACAAGGGAGTGCTTTGTCGTGGCTAAAGAGGGCGCGGATACCGCGAAGATCGAGTCGGAGATCAAAAATATGCCCAACTATTTTGCAGACTATGACACTACCGTTCATTTTATTTCACAGGAGGAGCTTGACCGCGACCACAGCGGTATCCCCCATGGCGGTTTTGTTATCAGAAGCGGAAAAACTGGCTTGAACGGCGAGACCTCCCATATTGTGGAATACAGTCTCAAGCTTGGTTCAAATCCCGAATTTACATCGAGTATTCTCGTTGCTTACGCCAGAGCCGCCTATCGCCTCCATAAGGAAGGTGCAGTAGGCGCGAAAACCGTGTTTGACATTGCTCCCGCGTATCTGTCTCCAAAGAGCGGTGACGAACTGAGAGCGTCCATGCTGTAAAATCAATAAACAAAAAACAGGCTGCAAACTCAGCCTGTTTTTTGTTTATGACACCGCTTTAACCGGATGACAACCTATCGGGTTCGACGTACTGACGGAAGCCTTTACTTCATCCATGGTCAACTGTTGTGCTGCCGAAGCCGGAATTGGCTGATCGCTCCAAAGAGCGTATATACAGCCGCTGCCCTCGGAATTTGTCACGAACAAGAAATGTCCGCCAAATTCCTCTCCAAGATAATTGATCAAACTGCAGTCATCTCCGCCGCCGTCCGGGTGTCCTATTCCGTCGTTTGACCCTATATAGATGCCGTTCGGAATAATATTTCCCATTGCGGTATTTGTATCGGTTATAGCAAGCTGAGCTGCACTGTAAATGCTTCTGGCATTGGAATTCAGCCTTGTGGCTCTCGAATGCCTTACATAACCCATAAGGCTCGGAACAAGAATAGCCGCAAGCACACCGATTATAGCAATAACAACTATCAGCTCAATAAGCGTGAAACCTTTTAGTTTTCTCATACCTAACCACCTTTCGCCTCAATAACTAATATCATAAACATAAAACATATCGTTTTCCAATTCTTCAAACGACCATTTTTTTGCGGTATTTTCGGATTTTGCGGGATCATTTATTGTAAATTGATCGCCGTCGTATCCCGTGATAACGATTGCATGATTTCCAAAAGTTTCGCCGATCATTATTGTCATCAGCACATTGCCGCTGTCAATTATTCCTTTCAGCAAATCTTTATCCACATGGGATATTTTCTCCCTGCCATTACAAAAGGTATATGTCTTTGCGGTAAGTCCCAAAGCATCGCACACATCACCGATTTTTTCGCCGTCAACTCCTCCGAACGGACCGGAAGCGCCAACAGCATCGGAGGCTTGTACGACAATAGCAGGATTGACGTCGCCTTTCCCCGTAAGGTAAACATACGCCATTGTCAGTGAAACCGTCGCACAGCCATTTTGTCTGATGTAAGCGTCGCCCATAGGATAATAGCACCACCTGTAGTCAGACATATAGAGTGCGGGAACAGTCTCGCTGTTCAGTTCCTCGTCGGTAAAGGACATATTGAGATTATCGTCCTTGTGAAAAGCATATTCGTAGACAAAATCCAGCTTATCGGGATTTGTATAGAAATAATTTATAATGCGCTCGGAATAAAGCTCCTCGTTTTCAATGATAAACAGCGCTCTTTCATCTGTTTCGGATAATTCCGCCAGCGTACCCCATTTATCATAAAGCTCGTTTTTTCGTTGTACTGGAATCAGCAGCACCATAAGCAGAGCTATTACCGCAAATACCGATACAGCAACTATCGCAGTTTTGTTTTTCTCCATATGAAACCTCACACAAAAAGCGCCGGAAACCCGACGCTTTTTGTTCAAACTTTAAGAGCTTTTAACTTAATTAGCTGAGCTTAGGAGCAGGGAAGATACCGTAGATGTGACCAGCCTTAGCGTCAGACTTCTGATCTGCCTCTTTTTTGCCGGAAATAGTAGCCTGATCTGCACCTGCTGCAGCAAGATCAGCAGGCTTGGAAGCCCAAGCAGCAACGGAAACAGAATATGTGGACTTGTTGAAGAATGCACGACCATTACCTGTGAAGTTGTCACCAAGGTAAGAAACAAGATCCATCTGCTCATCAGTAGGAGTATTAGTTACATTTGAGAAAGTACATGCAATCTTAGCATTATCGCCGGTGCCCTCTATCACAAGATCTACCTGACCGGGAGTAGCAGCATTATCCGCGAAAGCGAAGTTAGCGATACCGAGCTGTGTCAGTGCGGAAGATACAGCAGTGTGAACCTGCTTAGCGTTAGCGTTTGCGCTGGAGATTCTTGCGTTTCTTACGTAACCGAGCATAGAGGGTACGAGGATAGCAGCAAGAACACCGATGATTGCGATAACAACGATGAGCTCAATAAGTGTGAAGCCCTTAACCTTTGAATTTCTCATTGGAAATTCCTCCTTCTTAAAATTTAAAATATTTTTTATTAAAAAGCGCCATGTGTCCATGACACGCTTTTCCGAAAATTATGTTATATTTGCTATTCCGTATAAAACATCTTCACCGTAAGCGCCTGATACTTCTCTTATCATTGGATATGCGCCGCAGTAAATACCTTTTTTAATGATCTTTCTGTGATTGCTTTGATCCGCGATAGACTGGAACATCTTACCGTTTCCCGGTGCAGAAGCACCTGTGATATAGTAAGCCGAGATTCCTGTCGGAGCTGTTTTTGCCATGGTATTTGAACCATTCAGACTGCTGCTTATGTAAGCCGCGCTTTCATAGTACATAACCGAATCCACAGTATAATTCTCAATATCAAGGTAAGCACAAACCACGCCCTCAAAGGAATTATCGAGAAACGACAAAATAGTTTTTCTCAATTTGTCATATTCCTTGCCGGACGAAAGAAGTACGCCTTGATTTTTTGAACTTGAATTTGCATAAATACCGTAAACTCTGATGCCGCCGCTTATATCGCCCTCTTCCATATCAAAAACAACATGAGCATACGTAAGATCTTCACCGGCAACAGACTTTGAAGGCGAACACATTGCACGCGCGTCAAAAACGGAAATATCCTGATTTATCTCGCACTGCATAAGCACATTCTGAAAACCCGAATAAGCCAAACGCGCCTTATTGTTGTCACTTTCCATCCTTGCGTCACGCTGGAATCCGCTGATAGCCAGCGACATTATACCCGCCAGAATAGCAATAATAGCCATAACAACTATCAGCTCGATCAAGGTAAAGCCGCGGAGCCTCTTCGCGCATTTTATACTATCCGTTGGACTCACCTCCCATAAGTATCAGCCGATATGGTTGTTCCTTACTGTAATCATTATATATTACATCGGCTGATTTGTCAATAGAAAAATGATATTTTTTCCTCTGATTTTGTGAATTTGTGCTATAAGACAATTTTTTAGCCAAAATATGTACAAAACGACGAAAATTGTTAATGTCGCATAATCATTATCAACATTCGACTGCACATTTTGGTTAAATCACCGTGTAGAATTCTTGAGGTAACGCTCCAGCTCGTTGATGTCAAGGGACTTTTCACGGGCGTGCATTTCGGTGATAACGCCCTCTTTAACGAGACGCGCAAGCTCCTGATCGAGACAAACCATACCCTCTTTTTTACCCGTCTGGATAGCCGTCTGGATAAGGTGTACCTTATTGTCACGTATCATAGCCTTGATAGCGTCGGTAGCGTTGAGTATCTCAAGCGCGGCGATACGTCCGGTGCCGTCAGCCTTGGGGATAAGGGTCTGAGCGATGATTCCCACCAGAACGGTAGCAAGCTGAGTACGGATCTGGGACTGCTGGTGCGCGGGGAAAACGTCGATGATACGGTTGATGGTATCAGACGCACAGGTGGTATGAAGCGTGGACATAACAAGGTGTCCCGTTTCAGCAGCGGTTACAGCCGCGTTGATGGTCTCGAAGTCACGCATCTCTCCCACGAGGATAACGTCGGGATCCTCACGGAGGGCTGCTCTCAGGGACATGGCGAAGGACTCAACGTCGTCTCCGACCTCTCTCTGATTAAGCATACAGCGTTTATGCTCGTGAACGTACTCGATAGGATCCTCGATGGTGATGATGTGCGCGGAGCGGTTGATGTTAACGTAGTCGATCATAGCCGCAAGCGTGGTGGACTTACCGGAACCTGTAGGACCGGTTACAAGTATAAGTCCTCTCGGACGGAGCGCAAACTCGCCCAGAATAGGAGGAAGATCCAGATCCTCAAAGGTAGGTATATCGTTTCTCAGCAGACGGATAGCGATAGCGGTGTTTCCGCGCTGATGATAAACGTTAACTCTGTGACGGTAGCCGCGCCTTGTTACATAGGAAAAGTCGGCGTCAACCTTATTTTTGATGTTTTCCAGATTACGTCCGCTCGTCATCTGCTCGCATATCTTCATGATAGCGGCTTCGGTCATTTCGGGGTAGGAGCTGAGCTTCCGAAGCGAGCCGTGAAGTCTTACTACAGGCGAGATCTTGGTGGTGAAGTGAACGTCCGAACAGCCCAGAACTCTTGCCTCGTCGAGAATTTTGTCAATGCTGATAACGACTTTTTCCTGTGGTTTTTTTTCGATATCCATTAGTACGCTTCCTTTCGGTATTTATTTGCAGACATAGCATACACATATGCGTACTGAACGCTTGCGTGCAGCGATGCGTACATATGCGGTGGGATCGCCGTTAAACGTCTGAAACCAGCCGTTAAACGGCATATGTAACTCTTACGAGTTCATCCATAGTTGTTTTGCCCTCCTGAACAAGCTCTGAAACGTTGTCACGGAGGAGCTTCGTACCCTGCTTCTTACAGAGCGCGGAAATAGCGTCTACCTTGCCGTCGTTGGCGATAAGAGAGCTCATTTCGGGAGTACAGAGCAATATCTCGTGAATAGCGGTACGTCCTGTATAGCCGGTGTTGTTGCACTTGGGACAGCCGCAGGCGTCGTAAACGGTGATATGACCTTCAATACCCATCAGACCGTCTTCCTCGTCGGTGGAAAGTCTGGGAGTACGGCATTCCATGCAGATCTTTTTAACAAGACGCTGGGCAACGATACCGATAAGGGAAGTAGCAACCATGTACGGCGCAACGCCCATATCCACAAGACGGGTAACCGTCGAGGGAGCGTCGTTGGTATGCAGTGTGGACAGCACAAGGTGTCCCGTGATAGCGGCACGGATAGCGATATCCGCAGTCTCCTGGTCACGCATCTCACCGATCATAACGATATCGGGGTCCTGACGGAGGATAGAACGAAGCGCGGCGGCGAATGTCATACCCGCCTTGGCGTTTACCTGACACTGGTTAATGCCCTCGATGTTCTTTTCCACAGGGTCCTCAACGGTGATAACGTTAACGTTAGGTTTTGCAATCTCACCCAGAGCGGCGTACAGAGTAGTGGTCTTACCGGAACCGGTAGGTCCCGTAACAAGCACAACGCCCTGAGGAACTTTAAGTATAGAAGCAAATCTTTCGTAGTTATAGGCTGTCATACCAAGGTCGGTGATCTTTCTTACACCAACGTCGCCGGTTGACAGGATACGGATAACGACCTTTTCGCCGTTTACCGTCGGCAGGTTGGAAACACGGACGTCCAGCGTGGTTCCGTCAACGACCTGAGTGAAACGGCCGTCCTGCGGGACACGCTTTTCGGCAATGTTCATGCCGCTGATAATTTTCAGACGCGTAACAAGCGAGTTATGTACAACGTTTGAAATATTCATCAGCTCGATAAGGTCGCCGTTAACACGGATACGGATACGCGTAAAGGTCTTGAACGGCTCGATATGAATATCCGTCGCGTCCGCGCGGAAGGAGTTCTCAACAATGGTTGTCGCCAGCTTAACGATAGGCGCGCTGTCGATACGCTCCGCGGACTCCTCGTCGATACCGAACGCGTCGCCGCCTTCAAACTGGTTTTCAACGCTTTCAAGCAGCGAAGACGTATTCTGAGACGAATAATACTTTCCTATAGCCTTGATGATGCCCGCCTTTGTTGAAAGCACGGGGACAACGTCCATACCCGTTGTAACCTTGATATCCTCAAAAATATAGAAGTTTACAGGGTCGTGGGTAGCAACGGTAAGTCTTTTACCCGTGATCTTGACAGCAATGATAGTATGCTTTTTGGCAAGAGCCTCTGGTATCTTCTTTACCGCCTCAACATTGACCTTAGCCTGTTCTTCCTGATCGTTAAGGTCTATAAACGGCACGGTAAGCTTTTTTGCAAGCACCTTACCGAACTCGATGTCGGTAACATATCCCAGCTCAATAACATAGTCGCCGAAATATTTACCCGGAGTATTTTCCTCCTTTTTCTTGTCAAGGACGTTCTGAAGCTGTTCCTCTGTAATAATGCCCTCGTTGACCATATACTGACCAATAGGAATGTTTTTCATTTCCAAATGCCTCATTTCTCCGCAGACTGTTTGATTCAAGGGATTTCTCCGCGGCAAAATCCGGTTTTATAGTTAATGATATGCAAACGTCCTTTCGGACATAAACACCTTTTTAGAGTCGGACGAGGAGACCTGAAAGTCTCTGCCGTCTTTCTTATGTTTATCGGGTCTTGAAATTTATGAAAATATATGTTAAGATATAACTATCGGTTTTTCAAATTTACTTAAAGGAGTTTGTTTTATGGGTTTTTCAGCTTATACCGAGGGGCTGACCGGTTACTACATAGGAATATATATTATGGTATTCCTTTTTGGCATAACCATTGGCAGCTTTCTCAACGTCTGTATTTATCGGCTTCCGGTGGGAGAATCGCTTACCAAAAAGAATTCTCACTGCATGACCTGCGGTACGCCGATCAAATGGTACGACCTTGTACCTGTTTTCAGCTGGCTTTTTCTGAGAGGAAAGTGCCGTGCCTGCGGTTCTAAAATTTCGGGAAGATACATACTTGTGGAAAGTCTCACAGGAATACTTTTCGTTCTGACTTTTCTGAGGTTTGACGTTATTGCGGACGGGCTTATCTACCCCGCCCTGCTGTGTATTTTTATTGCGGGACTTATCGTTATCGGCTTTGAGGACTACGATACCCAGCAGATGACGGTGGGCGTTCTTCTGTACCTCGCCGCTGTTGCCGCCTTGACAAGGATACTCACCACCCTGCTTCCCGAAAAAGTCAGGGGCTGCGATATCACAGTTACCGACGGACTTATCGGAATGTTCGCTGTCAGCGTACCGTTCCTGATATTCGGATTTGTGCTTACTCCGCTTATTTACAGCTTTATCATCAGCGAAGACTGCAAGGCTGCGAGAAAGATAAAAAAGAGATTAAAGAAGATGTCCGAGAACGATAAAGAGCGTGCCAAGCTTCAGAAAGCTCTTGACAAGCACCTCTCCGAGATTGAGAAGACGGGACCCGTATACGGTTTCGGAATGGGAGACGTTATCCTTATGGCTGCGGGTGGACTTATGCTGGGCTGGAAAGCCGCTGTAGTCGCCGCATTTGCAGCAATAGTTCTCGGCGCGCTGTATGCGCTGATACTTAAGATCAGATCGGCACATTCAGACGGCGAAGCGGTCAAAGCCTTTGCTTTCGGACCGTTTCTCACCGCCGGACTTGCCTTTGCCTCGTTCTTCGGAACGAAGCTTGTTGATATGTACATCAGCTTCCTTACCGTACCGGCAGTTCCGCCGATGTAAACAAAATCATTTCAGCAGGGGCGCGTTCCTTGCCGCACTATCCGCGGCGGGGACGCGCCCCGAACTTTTAGCTTGTCGTGATCTCTACCTTATTATTTATATAGACGATATAGATTTTTGTATTGCCGCTTGTCGGGGTAGCTATAGGTTTACCGACAGCGGGAGCCGAAAGAGTAGATACGTCAAACATTCCGTTTATCGGATTGCATTGATTCTTGCACATAACCTCTCCGCTAACGCTGATCCAGCCGCTGTTTTCCGTAAGTCTGGACGACCTCGGATTCTGCGAAGAAACAGTAATTTTGATACCCTCATCGGCTTTCCATTTACCGTCGCTTACCTCCGCCTTATTTTTACCGACAGCGGTAGCATCTGTAATATTGCCTATTCCCTCTTCAAGTAAAATGGAGTAATGTCTCTCGCCGTAATACGGAGCACCCAAAGCCATTCTGCATGAGTCCGTTTTAGTATAGTCTTCAGCGTCAGTCGTGATTTTCTTATACTTCTTATATTCAGGATCCGTAGATGCATTATAAGAAGTATCGGACTCAAACTTTCTGCGAAGGATTCTTCCCTGCCAACCGGAAACATTATTATAGATATATTTATTCGTATCATTATCAATAATAATTACTTCGGCAGTTCTTTGAATTTTCTCAAGCGTTGCGGAATATTTTGCCGCATACTGAGGATCGGCAGGCTTGCCTTCAGGATTGCCCGCAGGATAAACCCCGTTGGCTTTCAGATAAGCCTTTGTGAAATCATCAACGGCTCCGACAACATTCTGACCCGAAGAACTTGTTATTTTATCCTTGGGATAAATGCCCAGATCAGTGGAATACCTGATAGATTCGGCAAGATACGTAACAATACCGTTCTGAACGGTACGCTGATTCTCATAGAGAGTCGCGTCAACATAAGTGGAGCGTATCGGCTTGAACATCTGCATGATAGCCGCCATCAGAATGGTAAGTATCGCCATTACAATGATAAGCTCAACAAGGGTAAAGCCTTTTAAAAACTTTTTCATAAAATGCCCCCCTTAATTAGCGTGACTTACGAGATATTTGTATCTCAGATTGTAATTTTTGTCCTTATTATTTGTGGAATCCATCAGATAATCATAATACTGATCGTCAAAAATTGTTGTACCGCTGCTTCGATCATTATCGTCACGGCTCAAAAGGATATACGTGTCAACAGGGAAGCTGTAGACCTGATCCTTATCTCTGGACGCCGCTCCTGTTTTAGTGGAGTCTATCCTTGTGATCTGAACATAATTATTCTGATGCGTGTTGCCGCCGCTCTTGTGCGGAGGCTTTCTGTCAGTGGTGGAAGCGTTTGCGTCTTTTTGAGAAGCGCCTCCGCTCTCGTTGAAGTAGATCGGAACAGCTTCCGTCGAGGTGTACTTTTCAACATAAGCCATCTGATTTGAAAGGCTGGTATTCAAAAGCTGATTGGTTCTGTTCTTTCTTGCAACGCCTGCATATATCTGCGCCATTGTAAGCGACGCTATACCCAGAACCGCAAGAGCAATCAGACACTCGATAAGGGTAAAGCCTTTGAAGCGTTTTTTCATAGTATCTGCCTCCTTAGTTTCTGGTGTACTGGCTTGCTTTAACGGACAGATGGGGCTCGCCGGGAGATTCCGCGCCCGAGTTTTTGTCGAGATACGCGATGCCGGAACTATTACCGCTGCTGGTCTTAAAATTCTTACATATAACCGAACCGACTATCGCGACTTGACCTATTGTTGAGGGGTTTCCGTTGCCGTCATCATACGAAATTCCCTGTTTTCCCATTTTCAGCTGGTCTATATCTCCTGTGGGCATAATAAAGTATGCCGTAAAGAGACAGTTGTTATCAGTACCTATCTTAGAGCCTGTTCCTCCGTAAATATCAACCTTCGGAGCTTTGGTAGTTCCGTTTTTGATCGAAGTGGAAGTCTCATCAATATTATCGGTTACCAACAGGAAGTTGCTGAAGTTAACACTGTTGCCTTCGGGAAGGAGCAGTATCAGACGTCCGTTTGAACCCGAAACAGTGACCTTTCCGCTGTAGCTGGAGCTGTCAAGCACATAGAACTTGTCGCCGCTGTCCAGAGTGATAGTTCCGTTCTGCGGGAAAGACTCAACATTGGATATCTCCGCGTCATCTATCATTGAAGTAATAGTACGGGCAGGAGAACCGTCAGCCACCGCGGTAAGCTCAAGATAGTCTTCCAGCATATCAGCCGCCGTAAGAAGCCACATATCTTTATTTCCGCCCGCTGCATCTGAATAAATAACTGAATACGCATTTGCGGGATCAGCGGGATCATCATTGCTCTGATCTGTATAATTCTTCAAATCTCCTGTTGTTTCATGGAACGCGCCGTCTTTGAAATATTCAGCAAAGTACGCTTGCGCAGACGGTATCTCGATTGTATTCTGTCCGTCTACCTGGAAAGGCAAGGTATACTGTCTATATATTTTGCCTTCATTTTTCACCGCAGTAAAATGGTTGATATCAAACGGATCTACAGATGTTGTAGTTGCTCCTTCTATCGGATCATACAGTGAGAGATCCAGCGGTGTTGAAGGATCTGACGACAAGTAAACATTGTATCCGGTACAAAGCTGAACGCTTCCTGAGCTCAGCATTGCTCCGAGATTGATTTTTCCGTTTACAGGATTTCCGTCGCCGTCAACTGTAGGAGCAGTATGGAAAAAGCTGCTGTCTGGAATAACAACATCCTGAACATATAAATTTCCGCTGTTAAGATTCCATTTTCCATTATTGGTGTCAGTATATATAACTTTTCTGACATACATATCTCCGTAAACATTTATTGGTCCGGCTGCTATTTCGTCACCGATTATAGGAATTTTATGGCTGTTGTCTCCGATATTCGCCGCTGAATTTGTGCTGAGCGCACTTGAACCGCCGAGGAACATAACGGAATTGTCACCGCTCGAAGTAATTACAGTGCCGTTGGGCGATGCCGAAATTCCTCCCATTGCTACAACGGAATCGCCTTTGTTCATTTTAAGAATTGTAGACGATGTCCACTGAAACTGACCGAGAGTGTAAAGTGTACCCATCATGCTGTTACCGTCTCCGACCTTAGTTACGCCGATATCCATGGTAGCAGCTCCTCCGGCAGTATTTATCTGCGCACCGCTGCCGTCCGCGATCGTTCCGGTAGTTGTAATAGCGCGGTTTCC
Organism: Oscillospiraceae bacterium; assembly: GCA_029067895.1. Taxonomy (GTDB): domain Bacteria; phylum Bacillota; class Clostridia; order Oscillospirales; family Ruminococcaceae; genus RGIG8773. The sequence continues at coordinate 12,750 of JAIEDQ010000030.1, forward strand.
TGCGGGGGCGTCCTTTTCGGTGGTTTCAAAAATAACTATAGCGACACCGTCTACACCCATCATCTTAACAGTAGACGTTATTTTGATTTTCATATAGTCCTTATTTCTGGGACCGTTCTCTATCGCAGCAACAAGATCCGCATAAGTCGGGTCAGTCGGCTGAGACGGGTGTTTTGACCTATATGCCGCGGCTTCATTTGTGCTGTACCAGGGCGACGCAGTGTCATATGCCGCAACACGCTCAAATACATCTCTTGTATAAGAAGGATCTGTAGCATATCGGCGGTCAAGAACCTCTACTTTGATCTTTGCGATCTGATCGGTTTTATCGTTGTCGCCGTCTTCATCATTAAGGTCCTTATCCACCATTTTGCCGTACTTGGTCGATCCGTCGTCAAGCTCGGGAAGCTTAACATCGTACTCTATATACTCGAGACCTTTGTAAGTCGTGCCGTTCTTTGTAAACGTATCTGTATCGCTCAATGAGAAGTTTTCATCTTCCGGAGTTCCCGTTGTAAAAGTGCCGTCTCCCTTGACCGGATTCTCAATATAGCCCAGATCAATTCCGTCCTCGTTCTGCGATCTGATCTTATAGAGGTCGAGCTGCAAAGCTTCACCCTGCTTCAAAGGTGCATATGTTGTGGTAGGAGTTCCGGTAGAATCATCAGTATATCCAAATTTTCTTTGCGCAGTGCCGTCTTCATACGCGATATACGCAGAATCGGCAAGCATACTGCCTGTAAAAACATCAAGAGCAGAACGAGCCGTATAGTACGCCTGATTTTCCTCATACTTTGTATAGATGCGCTGACTTGCGGTAGATACCACCGTCAATGTCGCCATAAGCATGATTATCAAGACAAGCATAACGGTCAGTACCATGATCAGTACTGTTCCGCCAAGACTTTTTAGCCGTTTGCCTTTCATTGTCAACCACCCTTTCTCTCAAAATTCGTCTCTCAAAATACTTTTAATCAATTGGCTAAAACCGATAAACCAAAATGATTTATCGGTTTGCCTCAGCAGCATTTTAAGCCGCCGGTTCAGCAGCCTCCTCGGCTGCGGGTTCGATCGGTTTTACCTCATCGGTTTCCTTGAGTACTTCTTCCACGTTCAGCGGGAAGATCGAGTACATTGTAAGGTTTACGCTTGCCTCCGCCTCATTTTCATTCTCCGGCTCGCTTTCGGCACTTACCGAATTAAGAACGATCGTTTTCTCATCTTCGGCAAGTCTGTCCATTACATCATATACCTTGTTAATGGAACCATTTGCCAAATCAAATGTAAGCGTTACATTCGTTACACCGATTATCGTATTGGGATACGCCTGAGCAGGAACACCGTTGTACAGATTATAAACTTCCTGAGGAAGCTCATTGTAAAGATCGGCATTCATCTTGTTTTCATATGCAAGATAGTGCTGCTTTGCAACTGTATATCTGTTTATAGCAGCAGCAGTCGTGTAAGTCGTGTTCATGGAAGTTATATCCAGATTCAAGCTTGAGAGCGCGTCCCTGATATAAGTTTCATTTACGTAAGGGTGTGCCTCGTCAAGGAATATCTCCTGCTTTTCGCCGATCTCCTCAGCAGCTGCTTTCATGTTATCAATTATATCGGAAAGCGTTCCGATCTTAGCGTCGATATCCGCCTTTTCCTGCTGCTTTTCGGCAAGAGTTACCTTGGCGAGATCAACCTGTTCAAACTTAGGTTTGATGAAAATGAAGAATCCCGCCACAAGAACCAGAATAACCATTACAACGATAAAGATGACCTTATCTCTGTATGAAAGCTTTAAATTCATTTGTAATCACCTGCACTTTCTAACTATATCAGTTTGCCGCTTCGGCGGGCTGTTCAGCGTCCTCCGCCGGCTCCGGCTCAACGGGACGCATGGAGAACGATATTGTGAAGTCATATCCCGCGTCCGCATTATTCTCGTCATCACCCTGTGCAAATCCGTTATACGTTACGTTCTCGAAGATGTCCTGCTCAAAGAACTTTCCTACCACTTCAGAAGGCTCGTCGACCCTCTTGGCATTACAGGCCACCGTAAAGAAGCCGTTTCCGTAAGTTATAGTAGTCCATTTTACGCTTGTGCCGGAAAAATTCGCTTCAATATCATTAAGAACATCTGTAGTGAGCATCGGAAGCGAACCGTAGTTATCATATGCTATGTCAATGTACGCCTTAACGTTATTCACCTTATCGAGCTTCGTCTGCGCCGCATCAACAGCAGCGATCTGCGCAGCTACTTCGGGAGAATCCAGATACTCCTGTATCGCGGCGGTATCGTTCTTGAAGCCGTTCTCCTGAATATTTCCGAATACCCATACTGCGCCGACAACCGCCGCAGACACTGCTATCGAACCAAATACTGCCATAGCGAACTTTGCGCCCGCGCTGGTACGTCCCGAAGCGGCGTCAACCTCGATAAGGTTGATACGCTCGGTATCCTTATTGCTGCGGAACATAGCTCCGATAGCGTTTGCGTACGCCTGGAACTCAAAGTTTTCATATCCGCCGATATTGCTTGGAACTCCCAGCAGGCTGGTGGAAATATCCATCTGCTCCAGAGCGTTTGTAAGACGGATATACTCGGTGGTATCGCCGTAGAATACAACGTTCTGTATCGGATTGTCACCGCTTCTGGACTTCTGGAACTGGAACATTCTGAAAATGTTCTCGTTCACAGCCTCGTATATGTAGTCCTCAGAATTATCGTAGTCCTCGGGGTCGATCGACGCGAAACGCGAGAACGTGAGCTGATTGTTCTCGTACAGGTTAAGACTTACGAAGTTGGGGTCGATCTGAACGAGCAGCATAGGCATTTTTGCCTTGGACTTGGAATCGCCCAGAATGATCCTTGAGATCGAGTTGCAGGAAACCACAACCGAACGCAGGCTTATGCCCAGCATGGAGAACACCTTTCTGAAGCAGTCAACAACTTCAAAAGGACAAGCCGTGGCAAGAACCTTCATTGCCTGAACGCCCTCTTCCTCGACCTCTCCGGCGATCGTGTAGGAGATAGAGTAGTCGTCGGCAATTCCCATCTGGTGCTGCATCTGGTTCTGAACCATTGTCAGAAGCTGAGCGCCCTTTGCCTTAGGAATGTGGATCTCCTTAAAAATGATAAGATTCGACGAAACACTGATAACAGCTTCCTTGTCAGCCATTCTCTTGTTTTTGAGCTCGTCGTTGATGATTGTCGCCATTTTGGGTATATCTTTTATATGACCATTAACAATCAGACCCTCGCCTATGTCGATAGTGGAAGCGTCGGCAACCTTTATCTTGCCGCGAGCCTCTGTACCGCGGATAATGCGGACGTGTCTGTCTGTAATATCAAATGAAAGCATACTCGTCACCTCACAAATTTTTTATTAATATTTGATGAACAGGTCCCTGTTCTTGTGCTTTTGTTCGCCGTTTAAGTGATATTTTCCATGGAGTTGTAGATAGCGGGGAGGATACCTGCGATAACGAAACCGATCGCAATACCCATGATAATGATCATGACAGGCTCGATCATACCTACGATACGCTGAATAGCGGAGTCCGATTCGTCCTCGTAGAAAGCCGCGGATTTTTCAAGAATGGTATCAAGCGCGCCGGCTTCCTCACCAACGTAGATGATGGAGCAGAACATTGACTCAAATATACCTGTTCTCTGAATGGATACCGAAAGCTGTTCGCCCTGCTTTACCTCGTCAACAACCGTAACGAACGCCTTTTCTATAAAGGTATTGTTAAGGATAGCCGACGAACGCTCAAGAGCCTCTACCATAGGGATACCTGACGAATACAGCGAGGACAGTGTTCTTGCAAAACGTCCCGTGTAGACCTTCACGATCAGTTTTCCTATCTTTGGCATCTTACATATAAGCTTATCAAACTTGTAGCGCACATCCGGTATCTTCAGCGAATACTTGATAATAAATACCGCCGCTAAAACAACGCCGAGGTATATGTACCAATATCCCGTAAGGCTGTCGGAGAACGCAAACAGCGCACCTGTCAGACCCTTCATATCCTCTTCCGTAAGCAGATCCTTGAAGGTAGGCATGATGAATGTGAACAGCGCGATTACGATAGCAACGCAGAGTACCGCCAGAATAATAGGGTACATCATCGCGCCCCTGATCTTGTTGTTCAGCTTGTTCTGCTTGTCGTAATAATCCTCAAGACGGCGTATAATAACGTCCAGCGAACCCGAAGACTCACCTGCCTGGATCATAGATACCATAAAGCTCGGAAAAGCTCCCTGCTGCATTCTCAGCGCGTCCGAGAAAGACGAACCCTTCTGCACCTCTTCGTAAACCTCTCTGAACAGCTGCTTGGTATTGTCCTTTTCCTGCTCCTTGTACAGAATGTCAAGAGCTCTTACAAGAGTCAGACCGGACGTAAGCATTGCGCTGAGCTGACGGCAGTTGTAAGCCAGCTCGCCAGTAGAGAACTTATGAAGCGTCTTTGCTCCTTTTTCGTTCGATTCCTTGTAGCTCGAGCAGAAAAGACCTTTTTCATGGATTTTTTCCAGAAAATCATTTACATCTTCAGCGACCATTCTGGCATTTTTGACAGTATTACCCTGAACGTCCGTAGCCGTATAGATAAATGTCTTCATAAATTGGTTGACACCTCCGATATGGATAAAAATTATCTTCAGGCAATTTTACGCCGCCGTCCTTTGACGGTGACCGCAGCATTCTGACCTGTCAAACGCTTTGCTTGCGGGATATCCGCGAAGCTCCGCACAGATTTGGCACAGCGGCAGAAGCACAGTCCCCGGGTAAGGAAAAACGCTTTAAAAAGGTCCGTGCAAAAAATGCCCACGATACTTTAAATATTATAACATTTTATTATAAATTTGGCAATATGTTATTTTTAACAAATCGGCAATGAATATCTGCACATTTTCACAAAAAACACACATTCGGCATTATGCTGTATTAATAAAAATGTCCAAACGCAGCCGAAAAAGTATTTTGAAATAATTAACAAATGTTTAAAAGCTTTTCCGCATTGACGTGGGAGATAAGCTCGCGCTCCTCATCGGTGAGAGGAAGCCTTTCCAGCATTTCCCTTTCGCGGCAGGACGGGTGCCACGGGCAGTCGGAAGCGAACAGTATCTTATCCGCGCCGTGGTTTCTGAATATCCGTAACGCCTGCTCGTCGGAGATAGTACCGTCGATAAACGCCGTATCGAAGTAAACGTTCCTGCCCACCAGATATTTTTCCACATCGTCCCAGCGCTCGTTTCCGCCCAGATGGGCGAGGATAAGCGTCATTTCGGGGACAGCGTCCAGAACCTCCGCGCTCATTTGGGGCGTGCAGTGGATGCAGTCCATGGACGCGGCGTCAAGACCCGCATGGAAAACCACGGGCAGACCAAGCTCCGCGCACTTGCGGTACAGGGGAAAAAGCCGCTGCTCGTTGACCAGAAAGCCCTGATAGTCGGGGTGCAGCTTAATGCCGTGAAGTCCGAGGGACTTTATGCGTTCAAGCTCGGCAAAAGCGTCCTCCGCGTCGGGGTGGACGGAGCCGAAGCAGTACAGAGTGCCGCTGTTTGCAGTCTGGACGTCCTTTGCCCAGTTATTTATCACCGTCTGCTGAGAGGGCTTCGTGGCTATGGGAAGTATCACCGCCTTATCGACCTTCCATTGAGGCAGCTTTTCAAGAAGTTCCCCCACCGTACCTCTTGTAGCCGCGGGGACGAACTCGCCGTAGCCCGATTTGACAAGTGTCTGTTCAAGCTTGGATATCGCTTTTTCCGCGATGGGGTCGGCAAAGGCGTGAGTGTGAAAATCAATATACATTATTAATGCTCCTTTTTACAATAGGAAACTGCAAGCAAGAATATTGCGTCTCGTTTTCAATGGTATAATTATACCATATTATAATTCAAATGTCAAATTTTTTATGTAATTTTACTAAAAAAATTATACAAAAAGCCGCACGCCTTTTTGTAGACGTGCGGCTTCACCGCCTTTGATTTGCTGTGGATTTACGCTTTTACCGCTTTATGGAAAACCTTTTTACCCTTTTTGATAATAACTTCGCTGTCGATCTTCACAAGAGCGTTGGGGTCTGCAATTTTGCTGTCATCAACGGAAATGCCGCCCTGCTGAACAAGCCGTCTCGCCTCGCTCTTTGAGGGAGCAAGCCCGGTCTTTACAAGCAGGTCGAGGATATTTATCCCGTCCGCGGAAATTTCCGCAGCGGGAATTTCGGTACTGGGCATATTCTCGGTATTGCCTCCGCCGCCGAAGAGAGCCTTTGCGCCCTCCTGCGCCTTGTTTGCTTCTTCTTCGCCGTGGACAAGCTTTGTCAGCTCATAGGCAAGAATTTCCTTAGCCTTGTTAAGCTGACTGCCCTCCCAGTTCTTCATGGCTTCAATTTCCTCAATTGGCAGGAAGGTCAGCATACGGATACACTTCATAACGTCGGCGTCCGCAACGTTTCTCCAGTACTGGTAGAAATCAAAGGGGGACGTTTTTTCGGGGTCGAGCCATACCGCGCCCTTTTCGGTCTTGCCCATTTTCTTGCCCTCGGAGTTGAGAAGCAGGGTTATTGTCATGGCGTGAGCGTCCTTGCCGAGCTTTTTGCGGATAAGCTCCGTGCCGCCAAGCATATTAGCCCACTGGTCGTCGCCGCCGAACTGCATTGTGCAGCCGTACTTCTGGTACAGCATATAGAAATCGTAGCTCTGCATTATCATGTAGTTGAATTCCAGGAACGTCAGACCCCGCTCCATACGCTGTTTGTAGCACTCGTAGGTCAGCATTTTGTTTACCGAGAAGCACGCGCCCACCTCGCGGAGAACGTCCACATAGTTAAGATCAAGGAGCCAGTCGGCGTTGTTTACCATAACAGCCTTGCCGTCGGAGAAGTCGATAAACCTGCTCATCTGCTTTTTGAAGCACTCAATGTTGTGCTCGATGTCCTCTTTTGTCAGCATTTTTCTCATGTCGGATTTTCCCGAGGGGTCGCCGATCATGCCCGTTCCGCCGCCAAGAAGGGCGATAGGCTTGTTTCCGGCCATTTGCAGACGCTTCATCAGGCAGAGAGCCATAAAGTGTCCCACATGGAGGCTGTCCGCGGTGGGATCAAAGCCGATGTAAAAGGTAGCCTTTCCGTTGTTGATCATGTCGCTGATCTCTTTTTCGTCCGTCACCTGCGCGATAAGTCCGCGGGCGACAAGTTCTTCGTACAGTGTCATTTTTCATTTCTCCTTTTGATATATAAAATTTTTATAAATATTTGCAGTGTGCAATATTTTTAACCATATACAATGAGATCGTCGGGCGATATCATTTTTATCACAACCTTTTAATGTGTTTTTTACACTCCTAAAATGTAAAAGCCTTTGCCGCGTTTTTCAGCGATCTTTAACCACGGGAGCAATGCGGCGTATTCGTCGTCGATATTTTGTGAAAGTTTTTCTATAATTTTTTCGGTTTCCTCTTTGCCGTAATAATTTACACCGCAGCTGTCACAGCCACGTCCTCCGTTTGGAAAAACCGCGCAGTCAAACACGTCGCCGTACAGCTCGTAAAACTCGTTAAAATCGTCCCAGTCCATATAAAGGGAATCGTCACTCCAGTGCTTGATATTATCGCATATAGTCTTGCCGTTTTTCAGCGGCTTGTCGGTCTCGCAGATTTGAAACTCCAGATAGCATGAGCCGACCCTTTCGTCGTTGTATATGAATTTACTCACGGTAAAATCCTCCCGTGTGGAAATTCTCCCCATCGGTTTTCCGCGCGGTAAGACGGTAAGTCACCACGCCGTCGGGACAGACAAACTCTTTCACAAGCGGCGAATCGGGGACGTTCCCATTATGTGAAAATCCGCCTATCATGCGCAAGTCCCCGCCGCCCCGAACGGTCTCCAGCATGGGAAAAAGCAGAAGCATACTCTTTGAGCAGAAGCCCCGCCCGCACTGATTTACTGGACAGTCATAGGTACATTTGTACACATCGCCGATCTCATCACCGTTGCGGCAATGGTTTTCCGTTTCGCCGTAGTGGGACACTCCCACTACTTCTATTGTGAACTCGTAATCCTCATTATACCATTTTTTCATAGTATTTACTCCATTTATTCGCAGTCCTTGTACACCTTATACATAAGGCTCGGCTGAATATCCGAAAATTGCTAAAAGAACGACAACTGACTGTCCCCATACCCAAGCTTATAGGACGCGATAATGTCCCTCATTTCGTACACCAAACCAAGCCTTTGACATTCCTCCGAAAAGATTTTCCACAGCCTTTTTGCGTGGGGAGACCAGCACATATACCGCTCGCCGTAGGTTTTGGCGTACCTTTCCGCAAGCCCGCTGCCGGGGAAAATTTCCTCCAGCTTTTGGTAAAAATACTCCCTCTGTCCGCTTCGCATTGTCAGCCCGAACATGGGATACACCGACCTTGCCCCGCACTCCTTTGCCATGCGGACAATAGACAGCACGTTTTCCTCGGTATCCTCGATAAAGGGCAGGAGCGGTGTCATGACCACACCCGTGAACAAGCCTTTTTCGGACAGTTTAGCAAGAGCGCCCAGCCGCTCGGAAGTCTTGCTGACGTTGGGTTCAACAAGGGCGGACAAGCTGTCCTCGGCGGCTGTGACCGTCACCTGACACAGCACGGGGGAATGCTCTGCGATATCGGAAAAAACATCGGCGTCCCTTGCGATAAGACTGCTTTTCGTCAGGACGTGCGCCCCGAAGCCGAAAGCATTCAGAAGCTCCATAGCGTGGCGGGTGAGCTGCTCCGTCTCCTCAAAGGGACTGTAGGGGTCGCACATTGCGCCGGTACCCACAATGCCCGTTCTGACCTTGCGGCGAAGCTCGTCGCGAAGAATCTCCAGACAGTTTTCCTTTGCGCGGACATTGGAAAAGTCCTCGATTTGGTAGCAGTCACTGCGGCTGTCGCAGTATATGCAGCCGTGGCAGCAGCCCTTGTAGAGGTTCATATTATAGTCGCTGCCGAACCAGTCCGCGGACTTGTTTTTGTGCAGTATTGTTTTTGCGGGGATTTTTTCCATAGCTTTCCTCCATCAGGCGGACGTGTTCAGGTGCAGCTTGCTGTCGATATAGTGTGAGATTTTCATAAGCGGCTGGGCGTACAGATATTGTTTGTACTTATCGGGTTCGGAGGCAGGGAAATCTTTTTCTATATTCAACCGCTTTAAAAAGATAGCCTCCAATTCGTCCGCAGTTGTTATTGTAAAAACCATTTCGTAAACAACGTTTCCGTATCTCATTCCGTGGGATTCAACGCCGCACTCAACGCTTTTTATATCACTGTAATCAATAACCTTTTTCCTGACGGTCTTTCCTAAAAGCACTGAGACAATGACTGCCGCTTTTTCATCTGCGGTTACAAAGCCGTGCAAACTGCACAGAGCAACCGCGCAAACCGTAAATATCAGCGTGAGTATCCCATATATTGTTCTACTCGTTAAATTTTCGTCGAAAAGTGCGAAAAAAAACGCAAAGACGCATATCACGTCTGCTGCAAATACAAGACCAAGTACGGCGTCGGTCACGCCCGATCTTCCGAATTTTGCTTTCATAATGCACCCTCCCCAAACAGCAAAAACGCCCTCCGACGGCAAAACCGTCAGAGGGCGAATTATCGCGATACCACCTCAGTTTATCGGCAAAGCTGAGCAAACCCTTTGTCCGCCGACCTCAAAACGCTTTAACGGGCGTGAACCGCATATCCCTACTGTAGGTTCGGAACACAAGCTCCGTGATGTATTCGCCGTTACCTCTCCGTCCTTTCGCACCGACCAAGGACTCTCTTGATTTGAGAATAGCGGTTACTTCTTCACTTCACAGCATTTTCATTTTACAATTTGTAATCTTTAGAACGGATTTTCCGTCTTGTAAAGCATTCCCGCAGGCTGATTGAATCCTACTTCTTCAACTCCAAGGTAGCGGAAAACGTTCCACAGAGCCTTTCCGTTGTGGGCAAAGGTTACCGCGCCGTGGTGGGGATATCTTCCCTCTATCAGCACATGACGGTAAAATCTTCCCATTTCCTTGATGGCAAACACACCAATGCCGCCGAAGCTTTTGGTCGCCACGGGAAGTATCTCACCCTCGGCAACATATGCCCTGAGCTTCGCGTCCGCAGTGCTCTGGAGACGGAAAAACGTGATATCCGACGGAGCGATGTCGCCCTCCAGAGTACCTCTTGTGATATCCGGCTCCTTGTCGGGTTCAAGACCCCTGTGCATGATAAGCTGGTACTTCATTGTACGGCTTGAAAGCTTGCAGGCGGGAGTATTTCCGCAGTGGAAGCCCATAAAGGTGTCGGTGTGCTTATAGTCAAACTTGCCCTTGATATCGTTCAGGTACATATCCGCGGGAACGCTGTTGTTGATGTCAAGCAGAGTAACCGCGTCGTCGGAAACGCACTGTCCGATAAATTCGCTGAGCGCGCCGTATATGTCCACTTCGCACGCCACGGGAATACCCATTGCGCCGAGACGGCTGTTCACATAGCATGGTACAAAGCCGAACTGTGTCTGGAACGATGGCCAGCACTTGTTTGCAAAAACAACGTACTCGCGGCTGCCCTTGTGCTCCTCCGCCCAGTCAAGGAGAGTTACCTCGTACTGAGCAAGCTTAGGCAGGATACCCGCCATTTTGTTGCCGTCGCCCAGTTCCTTTTCCATATCGGCGATAACATCGGGAATACGCTTGTCGCCTGCGTGAGCGTTATAGGACGCGAACAGGTCAAGCTCGGAGTTCTCCTCAATTTCCACGCCAATGTTATAAAGCTGGCGGATAGGCGCGTTGCAGGCAAGGAAGTCCTGCGGGCGGGGTCCGAAAGAAATGATCTTCAGGCTTGCCAGTCCGAGAAGAGTTCTTGCAACGGGAACGAAATCCGCTATCATGTCCGCGATCTCGGAAGCCGTGCCTACGGGATATTCTGGAATGTACGCCTTAACATTCCGCAGACCCAGATTGTAGCTTGCGTTGAGCATACCGCAGTAAGCGTCTCCCCTGCCGCCCACCAGGCTGTCGGAGCTTTCCTCGGCAGCCGCCGCAAACATCACGGGAGCGCCGAAGGTCTTTGCAAGCAGGGTCTCAGAGGTCTCGGGACCGAAGTTGCCCAGATACATCACAAGCGCGTTAACGCCCGCTTTCTTCATATCCTCAACGGCGGCAAGCATATGCTTCTCGTTCTCCACCGTCACGGGACATTCATATATCTCAATGTTCTTTTCCTTGCAAGCCTTTACAACAGCTTCTCTGCGGCGCGCGGACAGCTCCATGGGGAAGCAGTCGCGGCTCACCGCGCAGATGCCAAGCTTAACTGCGGGCATATTTTTAGTGTTCATTATTCTTCCTCCTTAGCCTCGGTCTCTTTCTTTTCCTTGCCGCCGCCGGATACCTCTATAGGCACTTCGCTCTTAACGTCCTTTTCCTTGACCTCGATGGAGAAATAGCTTCCGTAGTAGCCGTCAACGCCCTCAACGGTGTCGTACTTTTCTTTCATGGTAAATGTTACCGTATAGGAGGGGCAGTCGAGCTTTTCGGTATAGACAAGCTCCATGTCAACGTCCTCGGTACCTTTAAGAGTACCTGTGGACTCTGCGTTGTGTCTTTTTTCCAGTTCCTCGGTCTTGCTGGCAAAAAAATCCTCGGAGGTCTGGCGGTCGAGACAGCAGTACGCCTCAGCCAGATAGCCGCAGAGATAGATATTTTCGTCTCCCTTTACAGTTTTGAAATCATATGTAATAAGTGAGTCCTCAACGTAATATATCGGATTGTCCGCAGGAATAACATCGCGCAGCTCCATAAGCTCTGTATCGGTGTTAACGCTCCAGAGCCTTGTGTCGGTCTCAAAGTTAAGAGTAACGTTGTCGGGCTGGAGACCCACTATCTTGGTCATAGGCATACCAAGCTTTACCTTTGTAAGGATACCCGAATACGCGTTTTCGGGAGCCGCCTCTTCGTCTTTTCCGCAGGCTGAAAAGCAAACTGCTGTCATAACGAGTGCGAGCAAAACTGAAAGAATCTTTTTCATTTTCCATCATTCCTTTGCTGAAAATAAAATATAAAATACAGTTACTTATTATAATAATACAAAATCGGAAAAAAGTCAACGGCAAAAGCAACATTATTCGGAAAAATATTTTTTGCCGCCGCTTGACAAACTTGGAGAGAAGTGCTATACTTTAAATGTAAAAGAGCGCGCCGACGAACGGCTGCTCCCAAATCGCGAATTAAGAATAACCGCTCAGGTGGAAGCTGGGCGGTTATTGTCCTTTGTTACTTATGCCTGTCGTTCTTGAAAACAACATAACAAAGGTGAATAACTCCTGTCAACATAGTCGCAAAAAGCAACAAATCAGACAAGCTGATATATGTATCCATGGTTATCATTCCCCCTTTCTTATGTAATGAAAAGGGGGAGCAACCGTCCGCCGCGTGGCACGCTCTTTACAGATAATACCACATTTTTCCGTATATGTCAACCGCCGTTACCCATACGGCGGCTTTTTTTGTCAGTTTTGCTTGCCCTGAGGGAAAAGCTGTGGTATAATAATATTAATTATGTTTACATGACATGAAAGGACTTGATATAAATGCCCGTTTATCTTGATAACGCCGCTACCACCCGTCCCTGTGAGCCTGCGGTATCCGCGGTTTTCCAGTGCATGGTGGAGGACTACGGCAACCCGTCCTCACTGCACAAGCTGGGTCTGACCGCCGAACAGCACGTTGAGGAAGCCCGCAAAGCCATTGCCGCCGCTCTCGTATGCGACCCGCAGTGCATTACCTTTACTTCGGGAGCGACCGAGTGCAACAACACGGCTATACTCGGCGCGGCGCAGAACTACGGCAAGCGAAAGAAAAAGATAGTCGTCTCCGCGATAGAACACCCCTCGGTCGCAGAGCCTGTAAAATTCCTTGAGGAAAAGCAGGGCTTCGAGGTCGTCCGCATAAAGCCGTCGCGAAACGGCGAGATATCCGAGGAGGACTTTATCGCCGCTGTGGACGACGACACATTTCTCGTATCCTGCATGACGGTCAACAACGAAACCGGGTCTATACAGCCTGTGCGGAAGATTTTTTCCTACGTGAAGCGGAATTTCCCCGAATGCGTGACCCACTGCGACGCGGTTCAGGGCTTCATGAAAATGCCCATAAGGTCCGCTGAGCTTTTTGCCGACATTATCGTCGTTTCGGGACACAAAGTCCATGCCGTAAAGGGTGTGGGGGCAATGTTCGTGAAAAAAGGAATACGCATTCCCCCGCTGCTTCTTGGAGGCGGTCAGGAGCGGGGGAAGCGTTCGGGAACGGAATCCGTACCGCTTATCGCGGGCTTCGGAGCGGCTGTGCGCGCCCTGATGCCCACAATGCCCGTTGCACACGAAAACGCGGAGAAGATTTCCGCCTACCTGCTGAAAAAGCTTGCAAAGCTGGACTACATAACGGTTAACTCCACGGCGGAAAACCGTTCTCCCTACATAATCAATTTTTCCGTAGAGGGGATACGGTCGGAGATAATGCTCCATTTTCTGGAAAGCAAGGACGTGTATGTGTCCAGCGGGTCGGCTTGTTCTAAAGGCGCACATAGCTCGGTGCTGACCGCTATGGGTATCCCCGACAGGCTTGCGGACTCGGCGATACGGGTATCTATCGGGCGCACTACTACTATGGGCGAGATAGACGTGCTTGTCAACGCGGTGCAGGAGGGATACCAGAAGCTGGCAAAGCAAAAATAAAGATCATGTGCTTTTGAAAAAATTTGCCTTATTGGATTGTATTATAAGTAAATACAATTTTCGGGAGGTATTTTTATGAAGCTTTTCAAACATTTTTCCGCCATGACAATTGCAGTATCAGCGGCAGCCGCTCTATCCCTGAACGTGTCGGCAGGGGTCGTTGGATTTAACTATGCTCCTGCGGGAGGAAACTGTGCAAATTATGAATTTACTGCCGATGACGGCACAGAAGGATGGCTGTACTTTACCGTTGACGATGACGGTAATATATGGTTTTCATCATATGACATAGGATTACGGTTACCGCAAGACCCGAATGATGTTCACAACCGCATGAACTTTGACGGTGATTATCAGGAATTTACAAGCAGTCAGGATTTTTTCGACTATGTTGACGAGCTGGAAAAAGAGAACGGCGAAACCCAATATATTCGCTATGCCGGACTTGTTGCAGAATTTGACAGAAAGTTTGACCCTCCGTCAGACGGCATAATTTCAATGAGCGGCGGCAGATGCTATGTAGCCGATTTTGAAAACGATACCGTCAGCTATGTCGGGTATTATGTGGTATATGAGGAGGCTGCGGCGGAATATCCCGAAAGCGATACGTTTTACTGCGAATGTACGGCGGAGGACGGAACGAAATTTCGTTTAAATTATGATTACGATTGCTGGGGAGCTGTAGATACAGATGTTGAACCTGCGCCTATAGATTACGTTATAGACCACGCCAACAAAAAGGTTTCTATCCCCGATATTGACACAGGCTATCCGCCTTATGACGGCGGAATTGTCCCGACGGGGGATAATGAGTTTGCTATGTCGGTTGAAATTGACGACGTTGTAAAAGTTTCCGAACAGGTCACGTGTTATGTGAAAGGTGAGAGAGTTTACGTTATAGACAAGCTGAACGGTAAGGCTCGGTATGTGGGATATACTGCGGAATATAAATATATCGAGTATGACAATGAGAACAACACAGTTTACTTCATTGGCACGACCGAGGACGGCGCAAACTATAGCCTTGCACTTGATAAGCAAGAAAACGGCGGGTTTGTATATTCGGCTTTGATGATAGATAATATTCCTCCCGAATATGATATTACCGAAAACAGCGATTCTGATAATTCAAGTAAAGCTGTATCTTGGCGTGACGACGTTTTTGACGTTGTTTTCTATTATTTCGACCCGGCGGACATTGATCTTTCGGACAATGAACTTTTAATATCTATCAGTTTCGATATTGATATTGGTTCGGAAGTTATAAGCTTATATAAGCACTATATTATCGTTCTTGACGGTGAAAACAGTACCGTCAGATATTACTGTATGTCGTTTGCAGAGGACAACAACGGTGCAACAACTTCCCCCGACACGGGAAACGGCGGCGGATATCTGAACATAATGCTTGCGGCGGCAGGAACGGCAATTCTTGCCAAACGCGCTAAAAAATAAAAAGGAATGGTAAAAAATGAAAGAACTGATAATCTTCAAGGAGGGCGAGATCGCCCTGAAAGGCTTGAACAAGCGCAGCTTCGAGGACGCTTTTATCCGCAACCTCAAGCACCGTCTGGCTCCGCTGGGCAAATTCGAGTACACAAAATCACAGTCCACCATATGCGCCGAGCCCATGTCCGAGGACATCGACCTGGACGAAGCCGTAAGCCGCAGCGCAAAGGTTTTCGGAGCAGCCGCGCTCTGCCGCGCTTTAGTTGTTGAAAAGGACTTTGAGACCATCTGCCGCGAGACGATATCCCACATCAAAGAGGACGCGGAACTGTCCCGCACCTTTAAGGTGGAAGCTAAGCGGTCGGACAAGAAGTTCCCCATGAAGTCCCCCGAAATATGCATGGAGCTTGGCGGACGTATCCTTGAAGCCTACCCTCATCTTACCGTAGATGTAAAAAATCCCCAAATGACGGTAACGGTTGAGATACGCGACAACGGCGCCTATATCCATTCGGGAAACATCAAGGGCGCGGGCGGTATCCCCGTTGGAACGTCGGGGTCTGCCATGCTGCTTCTGTCGGGAGGAATTGACAGTCCCGTTGCCGCCTATATGATGGCAAAACGGGGCGTGCGGCTTTCGGCGATACACTATGTTTCGCCTCCCTACACATCCGAAAGAGCGCGTCTTAAAGTGGAAAGACTTTGCGAAAAGCTTGCGCCTTACTGCGGGGACATAGCTTTCTACTGCGTACCCTTTACCGAGATACAGGAGGCTTTGCGGGATAACTGTCCCGAGGAGCTGTTTACTATTATAATGCGCCGCCTGATGATGGAGATAGCCCAGCGCATCGCCGAGGAAAAGGACATTCAGGCTCTTGTAACGGGCGAAAGCGTGGGACAGGTTGCAAGCCAGACAATGGGCGCGATAGTCTGCACCGACGCGGCTTGCAGAATGCCTGTGTTCCGTCCCGTTATCGGCATGGACAAGACCGAGATCGTGGAGATCGCGCGGAAGATCGACACGTTTGATATTTCCATAGAGCCGTATGAGGACTGCTGCACCGTGTTCACACCAAAGCACCCCAAGACGAGACCTGTTCCCGCGGAGGTGGAAAAGGCTCAGAACGCTTACGACTTCGAGCCGCTTATCGCAAAGGCTGTTGCGGATACCGAGTTAAAGGTCATCAAGCTATAGGAGACACGAAAATGAACGGAAAAGTCATTGCTATTGCAGCCGCACTTGCGGTATGCACTGCGCTTGCGGGCTGTGCGGAAGAGCAGTGCGAAACCGTTTCGAAGACGGGCGCGTCCGTTTCCGCAGTTACATCTTCCGCTGCTTCGGAAACGGAATCCGAAACAACGGCACTGACAACAAGTCGGACAGATACTGAAACGGAGAAAACTGCCGTTTCGGAAACAGAGGAAACCGTCCAAACCGAGGCTGTGCCAAAAATTGAGGTAAGCGACCTTAAAGCTGTATATGGCGAAAAGCTGTACTCCACGCCCGAATGCAGAATCGTCAGCGATTTTAGCTTTGAAAACGAAGCGGATTTTCCCGCGCCCGAGCATATCGCGCTTGCGCGTAAGACTGCTTTTGCAGATGAAAAGTGTATTGATGAAATAAATTTCCACAATGAAGATGCTGCCAATGAAAAGGGCTTCATACCGGTAGAAACCGCCGAGGATATTGCTTTTTCCGAGGGTGCGTGCTATGATTTTGACGGAGACGGCGAACTCGAAAGTGTTATCGTCCTCGACCTCGCTCCAACGCCGTCATGGGCTATGGGCAGCAGTGCGGTATACTATGTTGACAGCGAAAATATCATTAATGTCGGCATCGGCTGTATTCCAACCGCCGATGTATACTCTCTTGATTTCGGGACGGAAAAATTTGTCCAAATTGATGTATATAACAGTTTTACCAGCATGAACAGCGATATTTACCGCGTCGGCGGCGACACGCTTGAACCGGAGATAGTGTTAAATGCAACCAACTGGATTAAGTACCGAAACGGCGTTTTTTACTGTACTATTAAATATGATTTTGCGGACTATCCCATTGTTTTCTGCGAGGACGGCAAGTTCAGACAGCTTGGGATAAAGGAAATAACCGAAGAGGATTTTACATCTCACATTGAAAACGGACAGGAATATCTGGAGATTCTCAAAGCCGAGGACAGAACTGTGACAGGCATTTATACAATGGGATTTTATCGGTATATGATAGATATGGATAGGGGATTTATATGCTTTTATATTGATGAGAACGGAAACGCTGTACAGAACAGCAAGGCTTACGGATTTCTCGATAATGCCATCACGGAAGAACTTGACTATGACATCGACGTTTCCAAGCTCGACATAATACCCTACAGCAAATAATTTACAAAAAATTTACAAATGAGCGGCGTGTTGTTTTTCCAGAATATGCCGCTTATTTCTTTGTATTTGATAGGTTTGTGTAAAGAAGATGAAATGTTTCAGTGTTTGCAACAAAATGTGTCGAAATTCCTTGACGAATTGCATTAAATAGTGTATTATAGTAGTGTAGATTTTTATGTCTACATACGGAGGATTTACTATGGCACTTTCCGGCAGCGCCAAGAAAGCTTACAAAAAAGCTGTCAAGGCTAAGAAAAAAAGAAAACGCGGTCACTGGCTGCTTATACAAAAGGGAGACAGCGCAAAGGAAGTCGTAAGCAAGCTCTTTACTCAGCTTGCGGTGCTCGTCCTTATTGGCTGTATCCTTATTCTCGGAAACGAACTCAGGCTCTCGCTGAGCGCGAAGTTCCTCAACAGCTCACTTAAAGAGCTTTACTACACCTACATCAGCCCCGGCGACAACGGCGGCGAGCTTCTCGACAGCGCAAAGGAGCTGCTCAAGATCAACCCCGATACAGTCGGCTGGGTGCATATCGACGATACAAATATTTCCATGCCCGTAGTACACCGCTCGGGCAGCGACGGAAACGAATACTATCTTAAATATGCTTTCGACGGAAGCGCAAACAAGGCGGGTACTATATTTATGGACACCCGAAACGTCCTTGACGCTCACGAACGGTCGGACAACATCATTCTCTACGGTCACAATCAGCGTGACAAGACCATGTTCGGCGATTTAGGGTACTACAAAAAGAATTTGCAGTACTACTCCGAACACCCGGTTATACAGTTCAGCTCGAACTACAGGTCGGACAAATACAAAATTTTTGCGTTTTTCGTAACGCCTGTGCTGGAGTCCCAGACCCGCGACGGTGTGGTGTTCGACTACCACAACTATCTGAATTTCCAATCCGAGGCGGACTATAACGCCTTCATGGATAATATAATGCTTAGGACGCAGATAATCACTCCCGTGGACGTGCAGTACGGCGACAAGTTCCTTACGCTGTCCACCTGTTCAAACGAGTTTGAGCCGTCACGGTTTGTAGTATTCGCAAGGCGCGTCCGAGACGGCGAGGACGATACCGTGGACGTTTCCCAGGCGTACCTTAACGCAGGTGCAAAGGAACCCGACTGGGACGTAATCTATCGTTAAGTAAAATTTTGCATATCTTCTATTTTCTATCCTCTATTTTTCTGTTAGGAGATGTTCGGTTATGGCAGGATACAAAAACAACAAAAAAAGCTTTCTGGATAACTTTATCCCAAGGGACGGCGATTCCCGCAGTGATGTGGCGAGAAAGGTCGTTACGGACGTTTCCGTGATCGTTCTGGTAGTTGCGGTGATAGTCCTTGCGTGGTACTTTGTTCAGCAGGCTAAGATAAAGGCTGATATTGAAAAGCAGAGAGAGCTGCACAACACGGCGCCCGTTGTGATAACGCAGTCCACCGTCCCTACCGAGACCGAGGAGACCACCACCGAGACCGAGCCGCCTCCGCTGGTGGTACTGGACAGCATGACTGCGCTTCTGGAGCAAAATTCCGACACGGCAGGCTGGCTGACCGTTGACGGTACTAATATCGACAACGTTGTGCTTCAGACCGACAACAACGACTACTATCTTGACAAGGATTTCTACGGAAACAGAAATATCGCGGGTCAGATCTATATTGACTACAGATGCATCGCCAACGATTACAATAAGAACCAGAGCGACAATCTGGTCATCTACGGTCACAATCAGGCTGACCTGACAATGTTCGGCACGCTGAAAAAGTACAAGATCAAAAAGGACAATACCAAGAATTTCGACTTCTATAAGGAACACCCTACGTTCAAATTCAGCAACCTGTACGAGGAATATACATACAAGATCATCGCAATTTTCGTCATCGAGGTTGAGCCTTACCAGACAAGAGACGGTGTTATTTTCGATTACCATAACTACATCAAATTCGGAAAAACAAGGACTTTTTCTGATTTCAAGGAGAATATCCTTAAAAGAACAGCTGTAAATACAGGCGTTGATTTTGAAGAGGGAGACAAGTTCATTACGCTGTCTACCTGTTCAAACGAGTTCGAGCCGTCAAGACTTGTGGTCATCGGCAGACGCGTCCGCGACGGCGAAAGCCCCGATGTGGACGTTTCAAAGGCGACTATAAACGAGGATATGCTTGAACCCGACTACAGCTATATTTACAGCAGATAATGATAAACCGAGGTTTACTTTATGTCTGATACCAACAAAAAAAATTACACGGCAAACGATCTGTTAAGCGAGTTCTTTTCCGATAAGGCGACCGAGGAAAACGCTCCCGCGGAGGCTGAGGATACGTCCGCAGCACAAACCGAAGCTGACGTTTCCGAAGCGGAAACAGAGGAGATCTCCGCGGAAGAGGACGATCCGGACAGTGAGACCGACGATACGGATATCGTTGTGGATACTCTGGAGGAGGATACCTTCGAGGCGGAAAAGGCTGATATATCAGTTGCGGGGAAATCCGAGTGGGACTCGCTGGAAATCGCGGAAACCGTGTCGGAAATCTTTGGCGAAAGCGGTATTTCCGAGGACGTTCCCCCCGCTTCCCACGGTAACAGCGCGGTTTGCGAGGATAACGGAAATATGGAAGAAAATGTCGGAAATGAAAAGGAAACGGAAATTTCCCAAATTTCCAAAACAGAAACAGAAAATATCTCCGAAAATAAAAGTGGAAATGACGTCCCCGAAACGGAAGCTTTCGGCGGTGCGGACGACGATATCGACAGCGGCTTTAATGAAAGTCCTGCGGTTAGATTTTTTAAAGGTATCCTGCCATGGAAAGGCGATTCCGTTTGGGAGGTCATAAGGAAAATTATCTTCATTGCGGCGTCGGCAGTTTTCGTAGGCGCGGGCTGTATGCTGGTAAGCACGCTTATTCAGTCCCGTCAAGCTCTTGAGCAAAAGGAAGAGAACAAGAAGATCTTCGAAACCACTGTTGCAACTACGATTGACGTAGACGGAAATGTTGTGGAAATCCCTCCCACCGATGAGGAAATAGCCGAACACCGCTTCAATCTTGCGGAGTACTATAAAGGCATCAACGAGGACTATGTAGGATTTCTCGAACTGAGAGGCTGTGATATTGAAGAGCCTATCGTTCAGGGAAGTGACAACGACTACTATCTGACCCACGCGATCCACGGCGGAAAAAATAAGGCGGGCACCGTTTTCATGGACTACAGATGCACCTTTACCGACGACTATATCTCCCCCAACATTGTGTTCTACGGACACAATCAGGAGGACGGCACCATGTTCGGCAACCTGAAGGACTACAAGCAGAACGTGCAGTTCTACGAGGAAAATCCAGTGGTCAAGTTCAGCACCGAGAACGAGACCTACGAATACCTTATCTACGGCTTTTTCGTGACAAACGCTCTGGCAAATCAGGACAGCAACGGCTTCGTTTTCCACTATCAGGACTATATCGAGGCTCTGGACGACGAGTACACCTTTAACTGGTACAGAGAAATGGTTCTGGAGCGCAACCAGATAATCTCTCCCGTGGACGTGGAGTACGGCGACAAGCTGCTTTGCCTGTCTACCTGTTCAAACGAATTTTCCAATTCAAGGTTTGTGTTATTTGCAAGAATGCTCCGCGAGGACGAGGAAATAGACGACTTCGATTTCTCGGAAGCCTACCTGAATCCCAACGCCAAGGGCGTGGACTGGGAGGCTATAATGTCGGGTGAGACCTCCGCCACGGAGGCGGAAGTGCTGGACGAGGACGACGAGGACGGCATGGAATTCGGAAACGGTTTCCTGCAAACAGCTGTCCACGGTACAAGGAGACCTCAGCAGATTTTGGAAACGAAAACGGAAGAGACCACCGTCACGCCGGAGGAAAACGACGGGGATAATACGGAAAAAACAACTAAAAAGAAGACAAGCAAAAAAACCTCGGAAACGGGGGAAACGGCGGAGGAAAGCGATGTGCTCTCCGAAGCGACGCGGCGTTCTTCCCGCGATACCGATACTTCCGAAAGCTCCGCAAAAAAGAAAAAGACGGAGAAAACCGAGAAAACGGAGGAAACGGAAAAGGAACCGGACGGCGAAACAGTTACGCGGGCGTCCAAAAAGACGGCTGCAAAGCGGACGGAAACCGAAACAACCGCTCCTGCGGAAACAACTCCTCCCCCGCCGCCTGATGACGGCTCTTCGGAAACTGTTACGGCAGGCTGAACAGCTTATACTATTATTACATAGAAAAAATTGTGTGAACAATGAAAGGATGATCCCAAGATGGCAATGTCGGACGAAGTCCGCGCAAATCCAAGGTACAAAACCCCGAAAAAGAAACAGAAAAAGGGCTTTGTTCAAACCTTTATACCGCTGAAAGGAGACTCGGGCGGCGAGGTCATAAGCAAGCTTATCGCGCTTATTTCCATTGCCGCGCTGGTCGTTTGCGGAATTGTGCTGGGACTTTATTTCTACCACATCTTCGAGGCGAAACAGAATAATAAGGACCTGAGCGAAAAATACAAGATATACAACAATCTTTCCGCTGCTGCGGACGGCGAAACCAATCTGCCCGCGGAAACCGACATAAGCGGAGAGATAGTCAGGGCTCCACTTGTGACAATGCCCTTTGCGGAGGAAATGCTCGCTATCAACAGCGATTACGTTGGCTACGTTTCCATTCCGGGAGTTGTCAACGAGGCGGTTGTCCAGTACACTGACAACGATTACTACCTCAAAACCAACATCTACGGACAGAAGCGTCAGTGCGGCACGATCTTCGCCGACTGCCGCAACAATGTAAGCGACTACTCCGACCTCCAGTCGGACAACATCATTCTCTACGGTCACAATCAGCGGGACGGAACCATGTTCGGTCAGCTCGACTATTACAAGTGGGACTACAAATACTGGCTCCAGAACCCGTTTATCTACTTCGACAACAAGTATGAGCAGAGCGTTTACGTTATCGTTGCGTCGTTCATAATCAACACCGAGCCAGAACACGACAACGGCTACGTTTTCGACTACCAGAACTACATCAACTTCACCGAGGGGCACTCCTTTGAGACCTTTGCCAAGGAGCTTGACGA
The DNA here is from genome assembly GCA_029067895.1 of Oscillospiraceae bacterium. Taxonomy (GTDB): domain Bacteria; phylum Bacillota; class Clostridia; order Oscillospirales; family Ruminococcaceae; genus RGIG8773. The sequence goes on from JAIEDQ010000030.1 coordinate 35,422, forward strand.
AAGAAGCCATTTCCACACGGGTATCGACTTCAATGAAAACGACAAGTTCATCACGCTTTCCACCTGTTCCTATGAGTGGGAGCCTGCCCGTCATGTTATTATCGGCAGGAAGCTCCGCGCGGGTGAGACGATTGAAAACCTTGATACGACAAATTTTGCGGTCAATTCCAATCCAAAATGGCCTGCCGTATACTACAAGTACAACGGCGGCACATATGTGGAGTCCGCGGACTAAAGGACGTTAAAACGGGATACAAAGAGGGGATAAAATGAATCTGAAAGGCACGCTCGGCGGGATCGCAATAATGCTTGCAATGGGAATATTTTACATATTTGCGTTCTGTATGGTAGAGGACGTGGAGGCGGAGGATATTTCCGCGGAGTATTACTACAGCATGGAAACGGAAGCGCAAGCGTCAGAAACGGCTGCGGAAAACGGGGAAGCTCTTTCCGCACGCGCTGAAAAGCCAAAGCACGACACGGAAATTACTTCGGTCACGGCGGCAACAGTGGAGGATCACAGCTTTGCAGGCGGAAACGACGCTGACAAGGCGAAGAATGACACTTCCGAGACGGAAACGTCCGCGCAGACCGAAGCTTCAAAAGCTGCGGAAACGGAAAAAGCTCCCGCGCCGCGCGAAACGGAAGCGCAGACCAAGGCTACGGAAGAATACGTGCCTCCCGCCGTTGAGGACGAAGAGGACGATACGGAGCTGTACGAGGATGACGATATTTCAAACGGCGGATACGACACCGAGTCCGAGGCATCCGAAACGGAAGAGACCACATTTTCCACGTTTCCCGAAGAGGACGACGAAGCATATCTTGCGATCTTCAGGGACAATCCGTTTGCCGAGGAAAACGACGTATCGGAAACTGCCGTTTCTGTGGACGTTTCCGTGGGCGCGGATATTTCCACAAGCGAGACCTTTACCGCAAAGTTCAACGGCTCTACCCAGACGGTGAACGCTTACGATCTTATCTGCTGGATCGTCAACAACGAGATGTCTCCCAGCTTTTCCGACGAAGCCATCAAGGCTCAGGCTGTTGCCGCGTACTCCTATGTGAAGTACCACAACGTGAACGGTCTTACGCCGTCGGTGCTTGTAAAGAAAAATCCCTCGGACAGAATAAAAAATCTGGTATCCGAGGTGTGGGGAGTTTGCTGTTACTACAACGGAAGCGTTGCACAGACAGTATATATGGCGTCCTCGTCTGGCTATACTGCCGACGCGAAAAACGTTTGGGGCGGAAGCGTTCCTTATCTGAAAAGCGTGCAGTGTCCCTTTGACATCGGCAACGACCCCAACTACGGCTCGACCATGAGGGTAAGCGAAAGCAGCATGAGAAATATGCTGGAAAGCGCGCTGGGCATTTCTCTTTCAAACAATCCCTACAATTGGCTTAAAGTCCGCAACTACGTGGACGGAAACTACGTTTACGAGCTTTCGGTTGACGGACAGAAAACCATTTCGGGAAGAAAGCTCCGCGAGACCGTTATGGGTCACAAGCTGAAAAGCGCGGCATTTGAGGTGTCCTACAGCGACGGAGAGTTTATCTTCACTACATACGGCTACGGTCACGGCGTGGGAATGAGCCAGAACGGCGCAAATATCCTCGCAAAACAGGGCTACAGCTACTACGAGATACTTAACTACTACTTTACGGGAATTGAAGTAATATGACAATATATGAAATAATTACCAAAAAAAAGCATAACGCTGAACTCAGCACCGAGGAGATCGAATGGGTCGTCGCAGGCTTTTGCCGCGGCGACATACCCGATTATCAGATGTCCGCGCTGCTCATGGCGGTATGCTTTAATTCTTTGTCGGACAGGGAGACCGCCGACCTTACTATGGCTATGGCGCGTTCGGGTGATATGCTCCGTCCCGAAACCGGAGGCTTCAATGCCGATAAGCACAGCACAGGCGGCGTGGGAGACAAGATTACGCTTATTGCCGCGCCCATTGCGGCGGCTTGCGGGGTGTTCGTGCCGAAAATGTCTGGACGCGGTCTGGGACACACGGGCGGCACTATCGACAAGCTGGAGTCTATCCCCGGCTTCTGCACCGAGCTTCCCTACGAAAAATTTATCGGCACGGTAAAAAAGGCGGGCTTTGCCGTTGCGGGTCAGACGGGTACTCTTGTCCCCGCGGACAAAAAGATCTACGCACTCAGAAATGCCACCGCAACGGTTGACAGCATTCCCCTGATATGCTCATCTATAATGAGCAAGAAGCTTGCCACGGGCGCGGACGGTATCGTTCTCGACGTAAAGGTTGGCGACGGGGCGTTTATGAAAACAGAAGCTGATGCGGAAAAGCTTGCCGCCGCTATGGTTCGGGTGGGACAGCTTGCGGGACGGAAATGCTCCGCGGTTCTCACCGACATGAGCAAACCTCTGGGCAGGGCTGTTGGAAACTCCCTCGAAGTGATAGAAGCCATCGAGGCTCTGAAAGGAAATGCTCCCGATGACATAAGGGAAATCTCTCTGGCTCTTGCGGCGGAAATGCTTGTCACGGCGGGAAAGGGCGACTCGGAGCAATGTCTTGCCATGGCGGAAAATGCGCTGACAACAGGCACGGCTCTGGAACGGCTCAGGCTGATGATCGAGCTTCAGGGGGGAGATCCACGCGTTATCGAGGACTACGGTCTGTTCGGGAAAGCGCGCTGCTGCCGTGAGATCATCGCGGACAAAAGCGGCTTCATAAACGCTGTTGCCTGCGAGGAAACGGGGCTGATCGCTCTGCGTCTTGGCGCGGGACGTCAGACAAAGGAAGCGGATATCGACCCGACGGCGGGAATTGTTTTCGACAAGACTGTAGGCGACTTCGTTTCAAAGGGCGAACGTCTTGCGGTGCTGTACACCTCAACGGAGTGCGATCTTGACGGCATTGCCGCGGAATTCGGGGAGGTGTTCCAAATCGGAGACGAAAAAGAAAGTACCGCGAAAAAAAATATAATAAAAATTGTAAAAGGGTATTGACATTTAATATTATATGTAGTATAATATTAAATGTCAAGCAAAGCATTCACACACACAAATATTTTGAACGGAGGTTTTTTAAATGAGCGATATTTTTAAGAAGATCGGCGACACACTTACCGACGCGGGCAAGACCGTCGGCGAAAAGACCAAACAGGCAGGAACGGTTGCTAAGCTGAACGCGAAGATCATTTCTTCCGAGCGTTCCATCAGCGAGAGCTACTCTATCCTGGGCAAGTACTATTACGATACCTACAAGGATAATCCCGACGAAGAGATCGCTGAGACTGTAAATGCAGTCACTGCCGCGGTGGAGACCATTGCAGAGCTTAAAAGCGAACTGTTGGCAATCAAGGGTCTGGTAAAGTGTACCAAGTGCGGCGGAGAGTGTCCCTTTGAGGATACGTTCTGCGGCAAGTGCGGCGCTGAACTTGAAAAGCCTGAGCCTGCTCCCGCAGAGGAAGAGGTTGAGGATTTCGAGGAAACCGAGGAGGTAGAAGCTCCCAACATTGTAGTTGTTGAGGACTCCGACAAAACCGATTCCGCTGAATAATCAACAGCAATACGGCAAGCCGTTCCTTTCGGGGGACGGCTTGTTTTTGCATGAAGAAAAATTTCCCGCCGCAGTTTTTATGTGACATACAGCTGTCACATTTAATATGGTATAATTATTATGACGGATAGAAAAATTTCACTGAAAGAAAGGAAGTCTGCAAAATGCCGAGACCAACAACAAAGACAGAGCTGCTTAAAGCGGCGGAGGAAAATTACTCGAAGCTGAACAAGCTTATCGCGTCACTTACGGAGGAACAGCTCAGCACCCCATTTGATTTTTCGGGGGACGAAAAAAAGAAAGAAGCCCACTGGCGGCGCGACAAAAATCTCCGCGACGTTCTGGTACATCTTTACGAATGGCACACGCTTCTGTTGGACTGGGTCGCGGCAAACGAAAACGGTGAAAGCAAGCCGTTTATTCCCGAGCCCTACAACTGGAAAACATACGGGGAAATGAACGTGGAATTTTGGAAAAAGCACCAAAGCACGTCCATTGAAACGGCAAAGGAAATGCTGGAAAAATCCCACGCCGACACACTTGCGCTTGCGGAGAAATTCTCAGATGAGGAGCTGTTCACAAAAGGGAAATTCAAGTGGGTCGGCGGATCGGTGCTGGGGTCTTACTTTATTTCCGTCACTTCGAGCCACTACGACTGGGCTATGAAAAAGCTGAAAGCGCACATTAAAAACTGCGGAGGGAAGTGATCTGCATGGACACCGATTTCAGCACAGTAACTCCCTGCGGAGGTAACTGCGGGGACTGCAAACATTTCGGCGCGGAATGTGAGGGCTGTTTTGCAAACGGCGGGAAATGCGTTCATATGTGGGAAAACGGCTGTCGGGTCTTTCGCTGCTGCGACGAGCATAATGTACGGTTCTGCGGACTGTGCGGTGAGTTTCCCTGCGATTATGTAAAGGATAATCTGCCGAAATGGGACAAGGACGCCATAGGACGGCTTGAAAGGCTCGGTGCGGAATACCGCAAAAGAGAAACGGAATTTTCGGAAAAGCTTCCCGCTCTGTGGGAAAAAATCGGTACTCACGGGGTAATGGTTCTTTCAACCTGCGCAGACGGACGGGTCACTTCACGTCCCATGAGCGTGGCGGTTATTGGCGGGAAATTTTACTGTCAGACAGACGAAAATTTCCTGAAATACAAACAGCTTATGCAAAACGGAAACGCCGCGCTGTGCGTCAAAAATTTTTCTGTAGAGGGAAAATGCCGCAGTATCGGCAAGCCGTTTGACAACAGTTTCTTTATTTCCGCAATGAGGGAAAATTTTCCGAACGCTGTGGAAAGGTGGTCGTCCCTAACCTCGGAAAGAGTGCTGGAAATTACGCCGACGCTTATATATTCATGGGATTATGAGGACAATATGCCCTATATGGAGTATTGGAATTTTGATGATCTTACATATAAAAAGGAGTGCAAACAATGACTTACGAAGAGTATTCGGCACTTGGCGAAGTGGAAAAGATCGCCGCAAGCGTTGCTTCCTGCGGACTTATCTGCGAGCTTTGCAGTGAGCGCACCCATTGCAGGGGCTGCAATTTCAGCAAACAAAATGAGATCGAGTGCTGCTGTTTTCAGCGGAAATGCTGCGATGAAAAAAGCATTAAGGGCTGTTGGGAGTGCGCAGATTTCCCCTGCGGAAAGGATATGCACGACCTTTCCCAACACGGCGTAAGGCTTGTGGCATTTGTGCAGTACATAAAGGAAAACGGTCTGAAACGCTTTTCGGAACGTATTTCCGAAAACGGGAAAAACGGAATTATTTACCACCGTGACCCCAAAAACTACACGGGAGATTACGATGGATTTGAAAGTATGGAAGAGGTCATGGCGCTTATAGAAAACGGAAAGGAGACTTTAGGAAATGGAAAAGCTTGACTACAAAAAGGAGTACAAGGACTTGTATCAGCCCGCCGCAAAGCCGTCCCTTATCGACGTTCCCGAAATGAGGTTTTTCGCAGTGGACGGCGCGGGAGACCCAAACACAAGTCCTGCCTACAAGGAGGCGATGGAAATTCTGTACGGGCTGTCCTTTACGGTGAAAATGTCCAAAATGAACGGCACTCAGCCCGAGGGGTATTTTGAGTACGTTGTGCCGCCGCTGGAGGGGCTTTGGTTTGCTGACGGCGTTTCCTTTGACGGTCTGAACGTTTCCGACAAAAATATGTTCAAATGGGTGTCGATGATACGTCAGCCCGAATTTGTCACGGAGGAGGTTTTCGGGTGGGCGAAAGACATTCTGGCAAAGAAAAAGCCGCAGCTTGACCTGAGCAAGGCGCGGTTTATGACCTTTACCGAGGGACTTTGCGTACAGATTATGCACAAGGGGTCTTACGACAGCGAGCCCGAAAGTATTATGAAGATGAAGCGTTTCGCCGGGGAAAACGGCTTGACCGAGGACTTTTCTGTGGAAAGGCTTCACCATGAGATATATCTGTCCGACCCGCGGAAGTGCGCTCCCGAAAGACTGCGGACGGTCATCAGACACCCGGTCGCAAAAACGTCCACCTGAACGCGCCGCGGAAAATTTGAAAAATATTTCAAAAAATTTTCCCTAACCCCTTGCTAAATTTGGGAAAATAGTATAAAATAGTATTGACAGGGCGTTAAATATTTAACGGTATCTCCGTTCGCCCCAAATCTTTTTTATGAAAGGACGTCATTACTATGGCAGGTTTAAACAAGGTAACAGTTGACGACATCAGCGTAAAGGGCAAAAAGGTTCTCGTGAGAGTGGACTTCAACGTTCCCCTCAAGGACGGCAAGATCACTAACGACAACCGTATCCAGGCGGCTCTCCCCACTATCAAGAAGCTTATTGCAGACGGCGGCAAAGTCGTTCTTTGCTCTCACCTGGGCAAGCCCAAGAACGGTCCCGAGGATAAATTCTCCCTTAAGCCCGCGGCTGACAGACTTGCTGAGCTGCTCCCCGGTACTAAGGTAACATTCGCTGCTGACGACACAGTTGTAGGCGACAACGCTAAGGCTGCTGTTTCGGCTATGGCTGACGGCGATATCGTTGTTCTCCAGAACACAAGATTCCGCGGCGCAGACGAGACCAAGAACGGCGAAAATCTCTCCAAGGAGCTTGCTGATCTGGTTGACGGTCAGGTATTCGTTATGGACGCTTTCGGCTCCGCTCACCGTGCTCACGCTTCCACAGCAGGCGTTACAAAGTTTGTTAAGGAAACTGCTGTTGGTTACCTGATGCAGAAAGAGATCCAGTATCTCGGAAACGCTGTTGAAGTTCCCGTTCGTCCTTTCGTTGCTATCCTCGGCGGCGCAAAGGTTGCTGACAAGCTTAACGTTATCTCCAACCTTATCGAAAAGTGCGACACTCTTATCATCGGCGGCGGTATGGCTTATACATTCCTCAAGGCTAAGGGCTACGAGGTTGGTACTTCCCTCGTTGACGACGAGAAGATCGACTACTGCAAGGATATGATGGATAAGGCTGAAAAGGCTGGCAAGAAGTTGCTTCTGCCTATCGACACAACTATCGCGGCTGCATTCCCCGATCCTATCGACGGCGACATCGCTGTAGAAGTTGTTGACGCTGACAAGATCCCCGCTGACAAGATGGGTCTTGACATCGGCACAAAGACAATGGAGCTTTTTGCAGACGCTGTTAAGTCCGCTAAGACTGTAGTTTGGAACGGTCCTATGGGCGTGTTCGAGAATCCCACACTTGCAAAGGGTACTATCGCTGTTGCAAAGGCTCTTGCTGAGACAGACGCTACCACGATCATCGGCGGCGGCGACTCTGCTGCGGCTGTAATGCAGCTTGGCTTTGCTGACAAGATGTCCCACATCTCCACAGGCGGCGGAGCTTCCCTTGAATACCTTGAGGGCAAGGTTCTTCCCGGCGTTGACGTAATTGCTGAAAAGCAGTGAGCCACTGCGGGCAGTTTCTACCCCCACAGTAAAAAGCTATAGCACTTAACCTTGCTTTGCCTCCTATCAAGGGGGCAGGTAGGTTGTTTGATGTAGGTAATCCAACAGGAATATTTAAGGCGGAGATTAGTGGATACTGTTCTCCGCTTTATTATAAGGAGATTATTATGGAAATCAAAAATTTTTTCAAGGACAACGGGTTCTGCATAATTTGCATGGTCGTATGCTTTGGGTTGGGATTTGTTTTTGGTGCGCTGCTTGCTCCCCACCACAACAAGCTGGAGTTCAATCTGTTCAGCGGAAACGGTAACAGCAACAGGGATAATTCCGCGAACTTCGGTTCGGGCGGTGTTCAGAACGGACAGAAACGTCGTAAAAACAAGGAGTAAGGACGTTATCGACAGGAGGGACTTTATGAAAAAGCTTTTTAGCATTTTCTTTGCTTTTGCGGTAATGTTTGCCGCACTTCCTTTGCAGATATTTGCGGAGGAAGCCGAGTACATTTCATTCTGCGGCAACGATGACATACCCGCGAATATCACTGAGATCGCGATAGGGACAGGTGACCCTTACGGCACAACCACAGATAAAATGGAAAGCGTCGGCATCGACCCGGAAAAAGCTTACTTTAATCGAAAAAGAGAGCCTGTTGATATCAAGGAGCTTTGGCAGAAGCTTCCAAAGCTTGAAAAAATTTCAATTGTGAGAAGCAATGTAAAAAACGCCGCATATTTTGCAAAATTCAGAAAGCTCACCACACTGGAGCTTTACGACTGCAAAGGCATTTCAAATTTGCAGTTTGCGCCGAACTGCAAAGGGCTTACCGAGTTTGCTTACACCTGCGAGGGGCTTTCGGATATTTCCGAAATAGGTAAAATGAAGCAGCTGAAAAAGCTGATGTATGGGGAACGTACATCGATATGGG
>JAIEDQ010000031.1 GCA_029067895.1 Oscillospiraceae bacterium
TTTTGAGAGCGCTGCATATAGTGCCTATCTCGTCGTTTTCGGCTTTGGGATAATTATGCTCCAGTACGCCGTCAGACATATTTGTAACAATATTCTCTATATCGGACAAGGGGCGCAGTCTGTTTGTAAACTTGAAGTAGAAGAACATTGCGCCTCCGATAGCCGTCAGGACTGATGCTATAACCGCAAATATGATTATGTTATTGAGCCCCGACATTGCCTCGCTGTAGTCTGCGGCATACAGCACCTTCCAGCCCGTGTCGCCTATGGGTACAACCGGGAAGTACCGCATTGTTCCGTCGTAGCCCCTGCCCGAAACAACGTTGGTACTGCCCGAAGCAGTAAGAACGTCGCTGTATATCGGATCAATATCGATAAGCTTGGTTACGACCTCGTTCTGACCCTCCAGCCTGTGGGAATAGTCGGAATTTTTAGAATGGACGACTATATTGCCGGAAGCGTCCACAAGCACCGCGTATCCGTTGTTATCAGCCTTAAGCCTCTGAGAAAGCGAAACAAGCTCCGTGACCTCAATGTCAAGTCCGCACACGCCCAAAACATTGCCGTCATCTGACAGCAGCGGACATGCGACCGTTATAACTATCTTTCCCGTGATCGCGTCTATGTACGGGTCGGTAACAACCTTTTCCTTTGTAGACTTCGCAGTCTTGTACCAGCCTCGCTCCTGAGCCACATAATCGTCCGCAACAGGGAAAACGCTGCACACCATTCCCACGGTGTCGGTCTCCCATGCGAGATAGCCGTTCATTATGCTTGACGAACAGGGGTGGACAACGTTCAGCATATACTGCTGTAAAGCGTCTCCGTGCAGGTCTTCATGTACCGCAGCCTGCGCAAAGCCCTCAGCAATGGTGGTGTGCTGTGTGAACCATGCGTCCATCTTTGCGGACTCCGTCGCAACCGTATGATACAGGTCGGATTTTATGGAGCGGGTGTACTGAATATTTACGCATATTGCAAATATGAGACATACCATTGTAAGGTTAGCCACCAGCACCGCCATTGACGTTACAAGTATACTGCGCAGCAGGCTTTTCTTTTTCATAATAAAATTCTCCTTTTTATTTTTTATATTGTGTTTGGATAAATTACAGCTCTTTGCGGTCAAACGCCGCAGCAAGACATATCTGCACCGCTGTCAGTCCGAAGCATGAGCGCGCCGGAAAGATCCCGAATACCAAATATAAAATATCACCCTGCTTTTTTTTCAATTTTGCTCAGGTCAAGAAGCTCATCGGCAATGTTCCTAACGCTGCCGAAGGTCTCGGAGGTCGCCGCAGTGATCTTTTTCTGATTGTCCGTTTCCTCAACAATGGAATTCGCCTTTGAATAGGAATTCTGAACAAGCTCCTCCATTTGCTGTGCCATTTCGTGGACTTGTCTGCTGCGCTCGCCTGTCTGCTTGCTGTTTTCTGCGATCTGCTCCGTTTTGCTGCGGGAGTCAGCCTGAAGCTGACCCAGTTCCTGTGCAGCCTCACGCGCGCCCGATATCTGTGTGATGCCGGTGTTTACCGAGTTAAGGTTCTGCACGTTGGATCTTTTCACCTCGTCCAGCATTTTAAGCACCTTTTCCACGACCTCCGAAATGGAGACGCTGGATACCTTGGAACGCTCCGCAAGGGTGCGTATCTCCCCCGCAACAACGGCAAAGCCCTTGCCGTGTTCTCCCGCGTGTGCGGACTCTATGGAAGCGTTTATGGCGAGTATGTTTGTCTGCTCCGATATCTGCGTGATTTCGTCTACAAGATTTGTTATTTCTGCAATGACGGTCTCAAGGCTGTGAATGGACTTGTCGGTCATGTCAGCCGATGCTTCTATCTCCCGCATACTTTCCACAGCTCCGTTCATCTGATCAACATAGCTTTCCATTCGGCTGCATATATCGTCGGAAATATTCATCATTTCGTTTGTTTTTTCGTCAATGGAGGAGGTAGCCTCCACCATTTCGTTTACCGTACCCTGCATGGAGCTTACGTGGCTCATGCTCACAGCGCAGTTGTCAAGCGTGTCGTTTGCGGAGGATACTATGGCTTCGGTAGCTCTTTTTGACTCCAGCATATCATCTGCAAGCTTGTTCATCATATCCACAAGGCTTTCGGAAACATTTCCGCACTTTTCAATGATCGCGCCCGCCTGCTCGGAGCTGTGAAGATTTTCCAGTATCTTTCTTGAAGCTCCCGCAACGCTTATAAATACGAAGCTCATAAGAACGTGCTCTATAGTAAAGCCCATCATATAGGGAACGAACGTCAGATTCGGAGCGGCGTTGCCGTTTGCAACAGCGTCTATGACACGAAAATAAGTTGATATAAACAGCAGTATGTAGGTTATTATCGAAATTTTGACCGTAAATTTTTTGTCGAAATACATACAGCTGAAAAGCTGTGCCATACCGTATGTCATATAAATTCCCACGGAAGAATTCATACCAAGCAGCATTATGATAAAGCCCACCGCAAGCACGCCCACGTACTTCATGACCTTGACGGGAACGCCAAGCTTCTGCATAACGAACGGACCTACCGTGCAAAAGCAGCCTATTATCGAAAGCTTTATCAAGGCATCGTATTTGATCCAGAAAATGCCTGCCGCAGTCAGTCCGAACAGCGCCGGGAAAACCAGTGTCATCCAAAGCAGGACTTTGGTCATTCGTTTATTTACCTTTGCGTCGTTTAGTTCAAAAAAATCCATGTTTTTTACTTTATTTTCCATTACATCTGCCCTTTCTCAGATATTTTTGAGTGCCTCTGCGCACCTCTGAGGACACAACAATTCCATTACATTTTATATTATTCTGTAAAATTTTTCAACAAATTTCACTTAAACGACGGATTTTTCACTTATTTGACATAAGCACCGCCCTTGTCCGACCCAAATAAATATGGTATAATTATTATAGAAAATGATTTATTATGTTATTTTATGGAGGAATTTGCCAATGTACCGTATTTCTGTCTGTGACGACAACGGAGGCGAACTGGAAAAAATACGCAGCATAATCAATGACTACACCAAAACAAATAATATAAATGCGGAAGTAAAAACCTATGCTTCGGGCAGAGAGCTTCTTGAATACGAGGACAGCGGACAGTACTCGGATATCTATATATTGGATATAATCATGCCCGATATGAACGGCATACAGCTGGGCAAAGCCATCAGACAAAAAAATTCCGGCGCTTTTATTATTTTTCTGACAACCTCAAAGGATTACGCTCTGGAATCCTATTCGGTAAAAGCGTTCTCCTATCTTATAAAGCCTGCCGAAAGGGAAAATGTTACAGCCGAGCTTGCGGATTGCTTTTCACGCATAAGCAAGCCTCCCGAACGGTTTGTTTTAAAATGCACAAACGGCACTGTCTCTGTCAGCGCCGATGATATTGTTTACATAGAATACTACAATCACCGCATGATATACCGTCTTGCGGGAGGAAAGACCGTAGAAAGCGTTTATTTCAGAGGGACCTTTGACAGCGTGATAACGGATTACGTCAAAAACGGTTCATTTATAAAAAGCTCCGCAAGCTATCTTGTCAATATGAAGCACATCAGAACGGTAAACGCTGTGGGCTTTATCATGTCCGACGGAACTGTTCTGACAGTTACGCGAAAATATGCGGAGGCAAGGAAAAAATATATTGACTACGAGCTGAACGGGGGCGAACAGAATGACGACATTTGAAAATGATATTACTTACTATATGGTAAAATCATTGGTCGTTGTAATCAGCACTCTGCTTATGATGTCGTCATGCATGAAAATAAAATACACCTTTAAAAAAATTTTTGCTGCCTTTGCGGGATATGTTTTATGGACAGGCATTTTTACATTTACCGCAATGAAGCTTTTCGGCATCGTCGTTACGCTTAGACTTAGCATACCCATGATATCCGTCCCCGCAATGGTCATTCTTTATTGTATATCGAACTATTCGCCGTGGCAGGCGGTATTCAACTATACTATGCAGTTAAGCATTTCTGTAATTCTCGCCATGAGCCAAACGATAGCCGTTTCAATTCTGGATGGAGGAAAGGCTATGGACTTGGTCATAAGAATAGTCAGCTATTCTCTGTGCATTTTTTTGGAACTGAAATTTTTAAGAAAGAAATTTGCTCTGCTGGATTATCTTCCCGATAAAAGCTGGAGGGCTCTGACCTTTGTTCCCATAGGCTTTACAGTGCTGATTTTTATTATCGGAACATATCCCGTGCATTATACGGAATCAATTGAACATGCTATCTACATTTATGCTGTTACTGTGTTAATGATTATTGTTTATGTAATAATTTTTCACAGCCTTATAAGTCAGTATAATTTGCAGCTTTCCGAATATACCAACAGCATACTTACGTCCCAGAGCGAATCCTTTCAGAAGCAGCTTGAAGCTATCAATTCCACGGAAGAGCAGGTCAGGATAATACGGCATAACTTACGTTATAATCTGATAGTTCTTTCCGATATGCTTGAGGCGGGAGACAATTCGGGCGCGCTGGAATATTTAAGCTCTTTCGATCAGAAGCTGAACGATGCCAAAAAAGCTTCTTACTGCTCAAATTCCACAGCAAATGCTATTCTGGCATATTACATCGAGCGGGCGGAAAGCAAGGGTATCAAAACAGAGGTACAATTTGCAATGCCCGAAAATATCAGCGTTGATATTATGGATTTTACTGCGGCTGTTGCAAACGCTCTTGAAAACGCCGTGAACGCCTGCGCAAAGGTTTCGGAAAATCAAAAGAGACTGCGTATAAGAACCACGGAATCCAAACAATACATAGTGGAAATTGCCAATAATTATACGGGTAAGGTATCCTTCGACGAGGAGGGACTTCCAACTTCAAAGGAAAGCGGTCACGGGATAGGCACCCGCAGCATTTCGGCGTTTGCACGGAAAAATAACGCGGTCCTTGATTACGACGTTACGGACGAATGGTTCAAGCTGCGCATCGTTCTTCCGAACAGTGAAAAATAGCGGTTTCCGCTGTTGTAAGGAGCAGATAAAGCCGAGGTACTTATGTGACAGTACCGCGGCTTTTATGATACACACGGAAAGATCATCTACGGCAGCATTTTGCTCATTGTCAAAATTCCTTGACAGATATTCAGAAATATGTTATAATGGAAAAAATCCATTACAGAAAAGCACCGATAAGCTTCATTCCCGAAGCTGCCGGCTGATTTCGCTTACGCCGTTCATACAAAAAATATCTCTTCCGTAAGGTATAAACAAAAAGAGATATTTTTATTTATAACGAAATAAGAGTGATTGATTTGAGTATTATACTTGTCCTGAGGTCTGAAATTGCGTGCGCGGTCATTTTGATACTGCTGCTCGGATATAATATAATTTATGGCTGCAAATC
>JAIEDQ010000032.1 GCA_029067895.1 Oscillospiraceae bacterium
TCTCGCACTCAACGTCGCTTGCGGTGTCGGTGGGACGGTCCATTGCAAGACTTTTTACCTTATCGGGATAAAGGTGAGCAAACAGCAGACCCATTTCCCCGCCGCCCGAACAGCCCGCAACATGTACGGATTTTTCGCCCAGAACGTCTAAAAGTCCCGCTAAATATTCACAGGCAAGATGATATTCGCTGGGGGTGTTTTTTATTGTAACACCCGACTGCCCGCTGTTTGGACCGTCCCAAATTATCACTCTGAAATTTCTCGATAATCTCCCCGCAAAATAATACGCCCCGGGATTTATCCCGCCAAGTATCGATTGCAGATATACGACCGTTTCGCCTTTTCCGTAGGCTTCATACATAATGTCGGTATCGGTCACAAAACGTTTCGGCATAAAACAACCTCCTGTAAATTCTATAACATTTGCATTAAGCTAAATCTTAAACCCCATTGCCTGCTTTACCGTCAGCATTTTTTCTTGACCGACTAACATTTTCAGCAGTTCAAACGCAACGTCGGGAGCGGTCTCGGGACAATAGGAAGTGATAATATTTTTGTCAACAACTATTCTTTCGTTTATTACGTTCACACCAAATTCGGCAAGCTGTTTCTGCCTGACACCGCCGTTAAGGTGGTAGGTGGTGGCGTTCCTGCCGTTTAATATGCCGCTTTTTCCCAAGGGCAAAGCCCCTACGCAGACAGAGGCAATGCTCTTGCCCTGACGGTCAAAGTCACGTATCAGATTTAAAAATCTCTCGTCAAAAGCTTCTTCGTAAAAACCGAATTCCTCAAATCCTCCGGGGACAGCCAATGCGTCGTATTCGTCTGCGGAAATTTCGTCTATCAGCTTGTCAACAATTATCGGCACGCCGAATGTGCTTGCCACCTGTTTTGTAAACCCGCAGGTCTCCACCGAAATGTCACAGCCGTGGTCGTTCCTCGCCCAGCCGAACACATCTATAAACACGCTGAATTCCATAGTCTCAAAGCCTTTGGCACAAAACAGCAGTACCTTTTTCATTCAAAATCACGCCTTACTAAATATAATAACATGGCGTGGGACAAGTCTCACGCCATGCAAAAAATTGCAATACAAAAATTTTAATTATTCGGCAGCCGCTTCGGTGTTTGTTGTAACCTTTTCAGCGTCTGCATAAGCCTCGGGAAGCGTGATATTGAACCGCTCCATTACCTCGGTGTTTACAACGGGAGTACCCTCGGTGATCTGTCCGACTGCGATAGTTCCTGCGCTTTCGCCGTTCAGAACACGGATACCCATTTCGCCTGTTACCTTTCCGAGAGCAACGTAGTCAATGCTTATGGAAGCGATACAGCCGTTGGCAACCTGCTCAACCTCGGAGCCGTAAACGGGGATTCCCGCAGAGTTTGCCTGCTCCAGAAGAACGGTAAGATTGCTTACAACGTTGTTGTCAGTAAAGTTGTTTATGCAGTCAACCTTTGCCGCGAGAGTTGCCGCAGCCTGGGGAACGTCCGCAGCGCCCTGTACGCCCTGATCAACTATTTCAAGACCCTTTGCCTCTGCAACCTCTTTAAGGCTTGCAAGCTGGGAAATAGAGTTTGCTTCGCTTGTTGTATAAAGCACACCGATCTTCTTAACGTCGGGCTGGAGAGCCTGAATAAGAGCAACCTGCGAGCTGAAGTCCAGAATATCGGAAGTACCCGTGCAGTTGCCGCCGGGAGCAGCCATGTCGTCAACAATGCCTGCCGCAACGGGGTCGGAAACCGCGCAGAAAATTACGGGAATATCGGTGTTTGCCGCAGCAGCGTATGCCGAAACAGCGGCGGGAGTTGCGATTGCGTAAATGATGTCGTAATTTTTAGCAACCATATTTTTTGCGATAGTGTCGCAGGTAGCACTGTCGAAGTTGCCGTCCTGACGGTCGATGTCGGTAATGCCAGCAGCCTTGAGAGCCTCCTCAACGCCCTGATAGCAGTTATCCAGCGAGGGGTGGCTTCCGAACTGGATAACGCCTACCTTGTAGCCGTCTGCGGAAGCGCCGCCGTCATTGCCGCTGTTTGCAGTGTCTCCGCCGGAGCAAGCGGAAAGTCCGACAGCCATAGCCGCCGCTAAGATAAGTGATGTGAGTTTAAATTTTTTCATAACAGATCTTCCTTTCGTCTTGCAAGTGTCAGCTTGCAGATGTTTATTTAAGTTTAATAAAGTTTTGAGTTTAGTGTACCCGATAAAAACAAAAAACCCGTCCCAAAAGCCAAATAGCTTTAATGGGACAGGAGATAATTTCCTGCGGTACCACCCAAGTTGCGTAAAAACGCCTCTCAATGCAACGTACTGACATACGCGCCCCGAATAACGCACGGTCTGCGTCGCCCCTACCACATACTGAAAAACTGATATGTATTCGGTTTGCCCTCATGAGTCCATTCACATCGGTATCCGTTACCGCGCTTACACCGTCCGCGGCTCGCTGTGCAAGCTAAACTTGCTTAATGATCTTCCGAAGCTACTACTCTCAATCATCGGTTTGAAATATTACGATATGATAATACCACTTGCCGCGCAGCAATTCAAGTACATTTCAAAAATTTTTTATGTACGAATTGTTATGAATGCAATTACTGCGGTCTGGACAATCATTATAAGCGGCAGACCTATCATGAACCGCTTGTGCTTGGTCTTGTGCCGAATGGCGATCATTGTAAGGTACATTGCCGCCGAGCCGCCCAGAACCGCTGTTCCAAACAGTGTTTTCTCCGCGATACGCCGCTTGTGTTTTCTTGCGCGGGACTTGTCCGATACCGTCATTATCACTGCGATAAGGCTGACGGCTGCAAGATATATCAGAAAATATTTCAATTTGTACAGTCCTCTTTTTTAAAATTCAAGTTTTTAACCAGCTTTTCCAGTTCGCATAAATTATTTATTGTAGTGTGGCAAGAATCACTTTCACCTTTTCTATCAATAAGTACACTTTTTATCCCTATTTTTTCACACGGCAATATATCTGTAACAACATTATCTCCAACATAAATAATATCATTTATCTTTTCCCCTGATCTTCTTACAGCTTCCCAAAAAATATCCTCGCATGGTTTTGCCTTTCCGATATCTTCTGAAAATAATTGTATTTCAAAATTGGCATCTATGTTCGTACATAATAATTTTGTTTTTTGTTGTTTGGAATTCCCATTACTTATTATTCCAAGTCTAAAACCCTTCAATAATTTAATTGCATCATTAACATCACTGAACAGTACCCAATTCTTTTCCAGCAGAAACTGATAATCACAAAATAACAGCTCGCCTTCTCTTTCTTCAATATTCCTGCCGCAAAAATCCGTCATCTCACAAAAACGTTTTCTCCCTTGTTCTTTGAAATTCAGTTCACCATGTAAGTATTTATCAAAATATTTTTTTGATATAGTATGCCAATATTGTACCTGTTCATCATTTAATGAAATATCATATTTCGTCTTAAACAATTCCATTATGGCTTTTTTCTCAGAAGCATCATAATCAATTAAAGTATTATCAATATCAAAAAAAATCATTTTTTACTCCTTTGCTGTATTTCTGCATCAATTAGCAAAACCGTCAAAAAACGGCGTATCAAAAAGCTCTGTTAAATTTCTCACGGAAACAATCCCGTCGGGAACTTCTCTGTTATTCCGATTTAACCACACCGCATTTATTCCCACGGAAGTCGCTCCGCCCACGTCGCTGCTTAAAGAATCCCCTATATGTACAGCTTCGTCCGCACTTATCCCGACGGCTTTAAGGGCAAGCTCAAATAATTCTTTTCTCGGCTTGTAAGCTTTTGCGTCCTCGCTTGTGAATATTCCAGACGGCTTGAAGCTGTGATATTCAACCGCCGCCAATATATCCGCTCTGTCAATATTTGACACAATATAAATCGGCACGGGACACATCTCAAAAAATCGGTCTGTATCCTCAAACACGGGAGGCTTGACCCAATGTTCAAACATCATTTCGCTTAATTTTTCAATGTTTGCGGGGGAGCGGAATTTTTCTGTTGTTTTGACCAGCGACAGGTGTTCAAGCTCTCTTTGCGTCTTAAAGTTATCGCCGAATGAGTTCATAAAGGAGTTCTGAAATTCCTGCCACCAGTACGAGCCTATTTGAGATTTACTTTCTGCGTTTCCTGTGCTGAAAATCTCATCGCAGATTTTTTCTATGACTGCGCCGTCCTCGTGTACAAGCGTGCCGTAAAAGTCGGTAAAAACAGCTTTTATCATTAAAAAATTCCTTTCCGCCGCAAATCCTGCGTGACGTGCAAGCCGTCTGCCGTTATCGTGAATATACCCCCGTAAGAATTTCATTGATGTAAGCTTCTTTCGATGGCAGACCCTCGGTACGGCGGGCAATTTCCGCAGCCGCTTTATTGTCGTAGGGTACGCTTAAAATCGTCATTCGCAGAGGCGCAGGTTCGGGACAGTCAAGCTCACCCTCCACAAGCAGGGCGTGGGCTTTGGGAACTCCGAGGTTGTTTCCGATACTTCCCGTATTTACCGCGTATCCCGAATGTGTGGAGCGTATAAACGGACGGTGACTGTCCGCGCAGATTATACCGCCGTAGATTTTCCCGTTTGCTTTAAAAAAATCCGACATATATTCGTCACTGTCCCAGCCCTGAACAAGGCTTGCCACAGGTCTGCCGTGAAATAACCTGAACTGTATCCCGCTTATCAGCGCGTCAAATTCCAGCGGAAGATCTCCAAGCCACTTCAGCCGCTCCTCGCCAAGCTGAGCCCTGAAAAAATCGTTGTCCTTGAAGGTATTGCTGCTGTCGGACATCCAGTAATCCCAGTTGCCGCCCACAAAGCGGGAACAGTTTTTCCGCACCCAGTCGCAGGTCTCCGCGTTCTGCGGACCTTTTCCCACAGCGTCCCCCAGAAACCATATCTCGTCGGGAGAAACCGCATTTATTTCATTTTCCATTGCCTCCGCAGCGGTAATATTCCCGTGCAGATCGGCAAGTATAACTATTTTAGACATAGGATATGATCATTCCTTTCGTGAGACCATTATACTAAAATTATTTTCCGTCTCGGCAGAGTACTGCCCTTACAGTCAAAGTACGGCGGCATGGGTAAAGGCTCAGCCTTTCACTGCGGATAATTATACCATACAAAGTGCGGAAATGTCAAATAAAATCAATTTTCAAACAGCTCTAAAGATTTCCGACAAAAAGCCGATATATAATATATAGCCGTAAAATCACAAGGCTTCGGAAAAGAGGTATAATTATGAACATTTCCGGTACATCTGCGCCGTCCGCGGCAAGAACGGGATACTCCCGCAAAAGCGGTAAAAATAAATCGTCGGGCTTTGCGGAAACGCTGAAAAAAGAAGCTGAATCCGCCGCAAAAACCGACAGGCTGATAATGTCTCAAACGGGAAATTCAAACACGGAAAAATCTGCCGCGGAGGATATGTCCATGACGGAATATCAGCTTTACATTCAGTCAAAAATATCTAAGCTGACGTCCGGGTCTAACCGCGGGGGCGGCTATACCGCCGTGTTTATTTCCGACGAGGGCTTTGAAGCTATGAAAAACGATCCCGAATACGAAAAATGGGTGCTTGATCTGATAAAGTCCGGCTCGTACTCAAACAGCTATGGCAGGTCTGGCGAAAAGCATTACTCCGCGTATTTCATAGGCGCGTCAAAGGAGGAAACGCACTCCGAGCACTGGAGCGATATCCCCACTCAGACCATGACCGTCGAGGAGCGGCGCAGCATGGAGCGGAGGCGTCTTTACGCTTTGCAGAAGTACAGGAACGCAAAGCTTGTCCGCTACAGAAAAGCGCTTCGGGAAAATTCAATAAAAAAAGCGGAGATCGAGGAAGAGCATATCAAGGGTATTTTCAGGGATCATATCTATGAAAAGAAAAATATCTGCGCTGCCGCACACGTAAGCACATTGTTTCTGTTCCGCGGGATTTAACAAACGTCTGTGACGGACTTGTTTTCGCGGGAATCCATTTCCCGCGGCAGACATTTTACCCTTGCAAAATCAAACGAAATATGATATAATATTACTATAACTAAATCACTGTAAGGAGCTGTCAGAAATGTGTTCCGATAAAAATATACATATCGCCATAAGAAAGCTTGTATGCTACGGTCTGGAAAAAAATCTTATCTCCGCAGAGGACAGGATATACGCCGCAAACGCTGTCTGTGAAGCGCTTCACATCGACGACTACGACCCGCCCAACGAAAATTTTAACGGCGTGGCGCTTGAACCCGTCCTGCGGGAAATCCTTGAATACGCGGTTGAAAATGGTCTTACCGAGGACGGTCCCGTTTACCGCGATCTGTTTGACACCAAAATTATGAGCTGTCTTACTCCCCGTCCCTCGGAAGTAATCGAAAAATTCCGCAGTCTTTACCGCGAAAAATCCCCCGAAGCCGCTACCGACTATTACTACAAGCTCAGCGGTGACTCAAACTATATCCGCCGCGACAGGATCGCCAAGGACATGAAGTGGACTGCCAAAACCGAATACGGCGATCTGGAGATAACAATAAATCTTTCCAAGCCCGAAAAAGACCCCAAGGCTATCGCTGCCGCCCTTAACGCCAAGCAAAGCGGCTACCCAAAATGTCTGCTCTGCGAGGAAAACGTGGGCTACGCTGGACGTGTCAACCACCCCGCCCGCCAGAACCACAGGATAATCCCTGTGAAAATAAACGGTGAGCGCTGGTGTCTGCAATACTCCCCTTACGTGTACTACAACGAGCACTGCATACTTCTTAACAGCGTCCACACCCCCATGAAAATAGACCGCGCCGCGTTCGGAAAGCTGTTCGATTTTGTGGAGCAGTTCCCCCACTATTTTATCGGCTCAAACGCAGACCTGCCAATAGTCGGCGGCTCTATCCTCACCCACGAGCATTTTCAGGGCGGACATCACGATTTTGCAATGGCGTCCGCTCCCATTGAAGAGACCTACGTTATTCAGGGCTTCAAGGACGTTGACGTGGGCAGGGTCAAGTGGCCCATGTCCGTGCTGAGACTTCGCTGTCCCGACTACGAGCGTCTTATTGAGCTTGGAGACAAGATACTCACCAAATGGCGCGGCTACACCGACGAAAGCGCGTTCATCTTCGCGGAG
>JAIEDQ010000033.1 GCA_029067895.1 Oscillospiraceae bacterium
AAAGCAATGACTGAATGAACAGATCGAACCGGCAAGCAGTGCCGTCTCTTGCGGTGCTTGTTATGACGTGCTTCAGCGGCTGTGCCGAAAGCGGCGAGGTCACGGAAGAAACTGCAAACGCCGCGGAAATAACGGAAATGGCTGCGGAAACGACGGAAATAAAAACGGAAACGGAAATTTCCAAAACGGAAATAACGGAAATGACAGAAACGGAAGCCGAGGAAGAAGCTTTTCCCAAGCTGCTGAAACCCTCCATGCAAGGCTTTGACCACCGCGCGGCGGACTATGTTACCGCGCTTGTTGACGACCACGATTTTACGGGACTGTGTCAGAACTGCGTGGGAGCGATGGTCGCGGATATTAACGGAGACAGTGTTCCCGAAGTGTTCTTGGAGATACCTGAGACGATGTGCAGCATGACAGAGGTATTCACGGTCAGGGACGGAAAAACAGTCTGTCTAAAGGCTGCGCCCGATTCGTACACTCCGTCGGGATACGGTGTATCTCATGGTTCATATGACGGATGTCTGCCAGAAATTTACGTCGGGGACGGCAAAAAGGTAATTCTTGCGAAATATCACAGCGGCGGAAGTGTTGCGGGAAGCAGCGGCATTATGGAAATAAGCCTTGACGGCGAAAACATTTCCGCAAAGGAACTGTGCGGTGACTCTTACTCAAAATCAAATTTTGATGTATTCTACAGCTATCGCTTCGGCGGCGAGGAGGTTACCGAGGACGACTATCAAATCCTCCGCGATAACTACATGAGCGAACTTGACTACTGCGCAGACTATTCGGTAACGCTGACAAGGGAAATACTCGAAAGCGGCTGCGGTAGACCCCTTGATCTGCTGGCAAAGGCGGTGGACAGCTTTTACAGAAGCTATGACATGGCTGACGGTCTCGAATTCGGCGTTGAGCTAAAGCCCGTCTATTTCAGCGACAGTTCTTCAATCGCTGACTGCCATGTTATCATGTATGACGGAATGGGAAATGTTTCAAGCAATTCCTATAGCTATAGTAAAGATACAAAAAATCCCAAATTTCATACAACTTCTTTTAAGTATGACTACAGCGGCGGAGCGGTGACAAAAATAACCCGCTGCACCGATAGCTACGATTCGGAATATATCGTTGATGAGGCTTTTGATTGGAGCATAGACTATTACGGAAGTATACAAGAGACGCGCTCAAATGTACCGTATGCGGATATGGACGAGTCTCTCTACAAGGCTGTAACCGACGAACATGGCAGAGTTCTGGAGGAAACCTTTTTCGCGAGTGAAAGGCTTGCCGATCTTCATTCATATGAGGACGTTAAGGTCGGAGACGTTGCTGAACGTATATTTTACCGCTATGACAGCTTTGGAAATAGGATATACGAGGAACTCGACACCACTATTTACGCTCCCAATGACGCCATACAGGATCATGTCAAAACATGGGAGTACGACAGCGATAACAGGCTTGTTAAGGACGTTTTTAGCTATTGGGGACATGATGTTATCAACGAATATGTATATAATGACAATGGCGACATGGTAAAGCGTATCCATACGTTTACGGGCGGCGACGATGATCTGAACGGCGGAAGAGAGGGCGTTTACGTCACGGACTACAGCTATGAAAAAGACCTGAAAGGCGGCATTACACGCAGCCATAGCAGGGGCAGCGGTTACTATGACGACGACATTATCGAGGACATTTACTATGCGCCCGTAAGGGTCGTAAAATGATTTTTAACAGTCTTTGAACTGTTTTAAATAATAATGGTTAAGGAGATTTTTATGGTTATCATTGAAATGGAAAACGGCAAAAAGATCAAGCTGGAGCTTTACCCCGACATCGCTCCCATAACGGTGGAAAACTTTGAAAAGCTTGTCAGGGACGGCTTTTACGACGGACTTATCTTCCACCGCGTTATACCGGGCTTCATGATTCAGGGCGGCTGTCCCGACGGAACGGGAATGGGGGGGCCGGGACACCACATCAAGGGCGAATTTGCGTCCAACGGCGTAAAGAACGACCTGAAACACACCCGCGGAGTTATCTCCATGGCGCGCTCCATGATGAAAGACAGCGCAGGCTCCCAGTTCTTTATCATGCACAAGGACGCTCCCCATCTGGACGGCGAGTACGCCGCTTTCGGCAAGGTTGTCGAGGGAATTGAGGTCGTGGACGAAATCGCCGAGACCGAGACAAGCTTCGGCGACAGACCCGTTAAGGAACAGAAGATGAAAAAGGTCTATATAGAGGAATAAAAAATGGGTACAGCTTTTGCGGCTGTACCCATTTTAGTTTGCGGACTAAAATCACAGTTCGATATCGTTTCCCGTGTCCTTTTTGTACTGCTCACGAACAGCCTTTTTTATGTAGGCGTTAAGACTTTCGGAGTTTTTTGTCGCCGCATTATTAAGCAGTTCCTTGCTGCCTTTTTTCAGCATTAAACCCACACGGTCGTATTTTTCGGCGGCAAAACGATTTTTGTATTCGGTATTTTGGCTCATATAGTTACCTCACTATTTTTGTACAAACATCTTACTAAAGATTGTTGATTATGACAATTTACATCTTTAGTAAGATGTGATATAATAACATCAAGGTCAATACAGACCAATACATCACAAAGGAGCAATCAAAATGAAATACCCCACATTAAAAAGCATTTTCTGGGAAAACGACTTCAGACATGAAGCCGACCCCGAAATTGCTGAATTGGTAAAGTGTACCAACAGCTATCTGAACAAGCTTGTGAAAAGAAAACATCTTTCCGACACAGAAGCCGAGAGTATCGGCGAGCTTTCCGAGGAGCTGAGCGACGTGTCAAAAGCCGCGGGCTTCGAGCAGGGCTTTCACTTTGCGCTAAGCCTGTTTTTGTAAAAGGCGGGAGAATTTCCCCCGCCCTTTAGTTACCAAGGTTTAACCGTACCGACAATTTCCTGCAAATTGTTCAGCTTGTTGTCCTGTACGTATTTTTCAAGTCCCTCGATTATTTTCACGGGGGTCATGGGGTCGGCAAACAGAGCCGCTCCTATCTGGAACGTGCTTGCTCCCGCCATCATCATTTCAACAGCGTCCTGCCATGTGGAAATTCCTCCCATACCGCAGACTGGTATTTTGACAGCATTCGCAACCTGCCAAACCATTCTCACCGCCACGGGGAAAACCGCGGGACCCGAAAGTCCGCCCACGTTGTTGTGCAGAATGGGACGGCGTGTCTTGATGTCAATACGCATTCCCAAAAGTGTGTTGATGAGAGAAACAGCGTCCGCGCCCTCGGCTTCAACAGCCTTTGCGATTTCCGCAATGTTTGTCACGTTGGGGGAAAGCTTCATCACCACAGGCTTTGAGGTCGCCGCTCTGACGATTTTTGTGATCTGGGACGCGCCCTCGCAGGTCACACCGAAAGCCGCTCCCCCCGCCTTTACGTTAGGGCAGGAAATATTTACCTCTATCATGTCAACGTCGGTTTTATCAAGCTTTTCCGCAATCTCGCGGTACTCGTCCGCAGTCGAGCCTGCAATATTGGCAACAATTACCGTGTCCTTGGTTTTAAGGTTCGGCAGCTCGATTTTTATAAAATGGTCGATACCGGGGTTTTGAAGTCCCACGCTGTTCAGCATACCGCTCGGAGTTTCCGCGATTCTCGGCGGGAGATTTCCGTTACGCTTTGTGCCTGTCGTGCCCTTGACGGAAATTCCTCCCAATGTGGAAAGAGGGTAAAAATGCTCAAATTCACGTCCGTATCCGAACGCTCCCGAAGCGGGAATGAGGGGGTTTTTGAAGTCCACACCCGCAAATTTCACAGCAAGCTTGTCAGTCATCAAAAATCACCTCCTGAGCGTTGAAAACGGGACCGTCCTTGCAGACGTGAGCGTAGTATTCCTCGCCGTTGCGGATAGTCCTGCAAGCGCACACAAGGCACGCTCCCACGCCGCAGCCCATTCTCTCTTCAAGGGAGACCTGACAGGGAATGTCGTTTTCCTTAGCAATTTCAACAATTCTTCGGAGCATAACGTTAGGTCCGCAGGCGTAGATAACGTCGGGCTTCTTAGTTTGCAGGACTTCTTTCAGAGCGTCCGTGACAAAGCCCTTTTTGCCCGCCGAGCCGTCGTCGGTGCAGAGTATTGTTTCTGCTCCCGTAGCCGAAAAATCCTCCTGCAAGATAACTGCGGCGGCGTTTCTGAAGCCGCTTATTACAGTACCCTTTTCGCCGAATTTTTTTGCGACTTCAAGCATAGGGGGATTGCCAATTCCTCCGCCGATTATCACGGCGGTGTCGTACTGGTCAAGCTTGAAAGCCCTGCCGCCGAGAGGTGCAACAATGTCAATCATTCCGCCCTCCGCAAGCTGAGACATGACCTTTGTACCCTCGCCGCGAACCTCGAAAATAATTCGGAGAGTACCCTTTTCCTTGTCGATAGAGCATATGGAAATAGGGCGTCGGAGCATGAAACCGTCCGCTTTGACGTTGACGAACTGTCCAGCCTTAGCAACCTCCGCAACCTCGGGGCAGAGTATTGTCAGGTCGTATATTTCCTTTGCCAAAGTCTTTTTTGACAATATCAGGTAATTGCCCTGTTTGTATTTCATTCAAGCGTCTCCTTTCAAATCATAAATTTACTGTCCCTTACGATCAGCTTCATACCGACCTCATTTTCGACCACTTCGCCTGTTTCACAAAATCCGAACGATCTGTAAAGATTTCTTGCCACGTCATTTGCCGAATAGTACGCGGTATAAACTTCTTCTGCTTTGAAACGGTCTACCAGATAATCAATACCAAGCTTTAAAGCCTTTCTGCCGTAGCCTTTGTTCTGATATCTCACGTCGATCATAAATTTCCATAAGGTATAACAGCTTTGAGCTTCATAATACCCAAGCATAATAAATCCGACCATTGTGTTGTCCGCATAGACGGCAAAGGGAAAAGCTGTATCATAATAGACCCACGCCTGCGCCAGCGAGTGGGCATTTGATGAAACAAAGCATTTCTGGCTGTCGGCAACATTTAAGCTAAGACATTCTTCATAGTTTTCCTTTGTAATTTCTCTTAATTCAACCATTATGACCTCTTTCTCAATTGGGGACAGCAACAGCCGGCATAATATTTAATTTACTCCGAAATTTTAATATTATGCGGGCGGATATGGAAATCCGCCCCTGCAATTAGATTTTGGTTATATCTATCATTTCCATTTCGTCTATCTTCTTGCCCATCATAAGTATGTCGGCAACAGCGTTTGCGGTGTCTATGGCAGTCAGACAGCAGATAGAACGCTCAACCGTCTTGCGGCGGATCTTTACGCTGTCGAACGCGGGAATACGTCCCTTTGCAGAAGTGGAAATAACATAGTCCACCTTGCCGCTGTCAAGGAGGGTCATAACATTTGGCTTTTCCTCCGAAGCGCGCTTTACAACGTTTGCCGCAACCATGTTCCTGTTCAGCATTGAAGCCGTGCCGCTGGTTGCGTAAATGTCGAAGCCCAGATGCTCAAACTTTTCGGCAACGTACAGAATTTCCTGCTTGTCGGTGTCGCGGACGGTTATAAGCACTCCCCCGCCTTGCTTCTTTTCAAGATTGTAGCCTGCCGCAACAAGTCCCTTGTAGAGAGCGTCCTCGAAGCTTCTTGCGATACCGAGGCACTCGCCTGTGGACTTCATTTCGGGTCCGAGAGCCGTGTCAACGTCATGAAGCTTTTCAAAGCTGAATACGGGTACTTTTACTGCGATAAAGTCAGCTTCTTTATAGAGACCGCTGGTGTAGCCCTGATCTTTAAGGCTTTCACCAAGCATTATTTTTGTGGCAATATCTACCATGGGTACGCCTGTTACCTTTGAGATATAGGGCACTGTTCTTGACGAACGGGGGTTTACCTCAATTACGTAAACCTCGCCGTTATAGACAACATACTGGATATTTACAAGACCGATAACGTGCAGCTCCATAGCTAGACGGCGTGTGTACTCGATGATGGTCTCGCGGATTTTCTTTGTAAGCGTAAGAGCGGGGTACACCGAAATAGAGTCGCCGGAATGGATTCCCGCACGCTCGATATGCTCCATAATGCCGGGGATAACGAAATCCGTGCCGTCGCATATCGCGTCAACCTCGACTTCCTTGCCCATCATGTACTTGTCGATAAGGACGGGGTTTTCAAGTCCGCCGCGCATGATAATTTCCATGTACTCGATAATATCCTGATTGGAGTGGGCGATTATCATGTTCTGTCCGCCCAAAACGTATGAGGGACGCATAAGAACGGGGTAGCCCAATTCCTCTGCGGCTTTGAGAGCCTCCTCGGTATTCATGACAGTATGACCTGCGGGACGGGGTATTCCGCACTTGTTAAGAAGCTCGTCAAAACGCTCTCTGTCCTCGGCGGCGTCAATGCTGTCCGCGGAAGTACCGAGAATATTCACGCCCATGTCGGAAAGGTGCTTTGTCAGCTTGATAGCGGTCTGACCGCCGAACTGTACCACAACGCCGTAGGGCTGTTCCGTCTCGATAATTGCTTCAACGTCCTCCTTGGTGAGCGGGTCGAAATAAAGCCTGTCGCCTGTGTCGAAGTCGGTGGAAACCGTCTCGGGGTTGTTGTTGCAAATTACCGCCTCGTAGCCCATCTCTTTCAGCGCCCAAACGCAGTGTACGGAGCAGTAGTCAAACTCGATACCCTGACCGATACGGATAGGTCCCGAACCGAAAACAATGACCTTTTTCTTGCCCGAATTTTTCCGCTCGATAAACTGTTTAGCCTCGTTTTCTTCATCAAATGTGGAATAGAAGTACGGCGTTTCCGCCTTGAATTCTCCCGCGC
>JAIEDQ010000034.1 GCA_029067895.1 Oscillospiraceae bacterium
AGAAAATTGTACCAGTTTGTCATGTCATCAATTGTGGAAACAATACTTGTTGCGTCGCCGAAAATATCAGTATAATTTTCTATTCGCACGTCATTCACATACCCTATAACGTCTGTACGGTCGTCATATATGGTAGTATTGTCCATTCCAAGGGGAGTAAAAATGTACTCGTTCATAATTTTGTCCAAAGATTTTTTGGACACTTTTTCCAAGATTATCCTAAGTATCAGATAATTTATTTCAGCCCAATAAAATTTTTCACCTGGGGTAAATTTTAACGGTGCAAAATTTGCAGCCTCGATTATTTCAGAAACGCTTTGAGACTTGCGGTTCTCATTGTTGTATTCGTGATGACGGCAGATCTGCACCTCATAGGGCAAGTCGAAAAATCCTATTTTTTCGCAGTAAGCGTCCCACCCTTCGGCGGTGTATTTTTTGTCGAAAAGCTCGTTTGAAAATCCCGAAGTCATATCCAAAAGGTGCTGTATCGTCACCTTGTCTCCGTAAATCAGTTCCGGGAAATATTTGTCTATATGGTCGTCTGTGCGTAACAGTCCAAGCTCCTGAAAGCGTATAACGCAGTATGCTATGAATTGGGTCGTTATCGAACCAACGGGAAACCTTAAGCTTGTGGTAAAATCCCTGTCATTTTCATAGTCAGCCTTGCCCCATGCGACAAATTCCTCTCCGTGAAATGTTGAATATGTGCAGCGGCTGTGGTTATAGTCTTCCATTATCTTGTCGAACCAATTGTAAAATTTTACAGGCTTTGCAAGCTCCCTGTCAATGTCGTTGATCACGCTGTTCAGACGCTTTATTTCCTGCTCGTATTTTCTTTTTTGCAGCAGCAGGTCGCGCCTAAAGCCAATTTTTACGGGGTTTTCCTCGGACAGCAGCTTTGATATGGAGTCCAGCGAAAAGCCGAACTGCTTATACTGCAAAATTTTTTCCATGGTTGAAACAGAACTGTCGTCGTAAAATCTATAGCCCTTTTCGGTTACTTCGGTGGGCTTTAGTATCCCCACATTGTCGTAATACTGCAAAGTCCTTACGCTGACGTTAAAATGCTTTGCAAGCTCGCTTATCTGCATTCTCATATATACCAGTCCTTTCGGTTTTTTCTAAGTATATACTATTACGTAACGTTGCGGTCAACAGTTATTCTGCACAAAATCACCTTGTATAGAACCCAATAAATTTGTCGTTTATTTCCTTATAGAGCCGCCGTGAAATAGGTATGCTTTCGCCGCTGTCAAGGAAGATCTCGGCTTTGCCGATACTCCGCACATACCGCAGATTTACGATATACGAACGGTGGCAGGACACAAAGTCCTCCCCGAAAAATTTTCTCATGCCGCTTATTCCCGTACCGCATAGAACGGTTTTGCCGTCCGAAAGGTGTACATGGGTTTTCTTTCCCATAGCTTCGCAGTACGTTATCGTGTCGGGAGACGTATGCAGCACGCCCTCCTCGGTTTCAAGCACTATCTCACTTTCGGGAGTGTGACGCTTTACATATCTGTCCAGCACCGCGAAAAGCTTGTCCTTAGCGGGCGGCTTCAGAAGATAGTGCAGAGCCTCCACCTCGTAGCCCTCGTTCATATATTCGGAATAGCCCGTGATAAAGACGATCGGCAGCATATCGCCGTTTCCGCGAAGCTTTTTGGCAAGCTCCATGCCGTTCATGCGGGACATCTCTATATCCAGCAGAAGCAGACTGCACGGCTTGTCGGGATAGGAAAACAAAAAGCTTTCCGCGCTGATGTATTCGTCTATCATAAGGGCGAACGGCTTGTCCGCAGACCATTCCTCCAGCAATGAGCGAAGCGCGGAGATCTGCTCCTCGTTGTCGTCGCAGACCGCGATCGTAAGCGGCATAAGATCACCTCTGTTTTTATTTTAAGTATAGCATAATTTTTGCGTATATTCAACCGCTTTGGAGAAAGCGATAGAATAATTGAGACGGCGGGGAGCCCCCGCGGGCTGAGTCACCCCCTGCGTAAAATGTTCGGACTATTAATTTGGCTATGCCCCCTCAAGGGGGCGGGCAGATTTGTCGGTTACCTGATTTATTTTATTTTTGTATGGCGGAAACTTATTCACCATACAGAACCGTACCCCGTTAAATCAAAATTTACCGTTAAGCCGAAATTAGTTTACAAAACTTGCCGTTCGGCATTTTAAACAAAATTTTACATAAAACTCGCAAAATTTTCTATCAAAAACATTTCAATACGGTTACAAATGTAACAATGCGGAAGAAAAATTTAAAAAATGATTACAGTTTTCGATTATGATAGAAAATGCGGAAATTATATGTTATAATGATAGTCAGTTAAATCTGTTCGGGAAAGGAGATTTACCGCATTAATGCGGAAACAGTGAGCTATGAAACTCAAAAACAAGCAGCCCGTCAAGGCTGATACAAAGGTACGCCGTACCGAAAAAATAAAGGAAAAAGGTCGGAAAGGCTCTTTCGGACGAACTCTGAAAAGCGACGGAGCGTTTCCATATCTGTGTTTGCTGCCGAGCCTTATCGGTGTTCTGATCTTTTTCATAATCCCGTTCTGCGTTATAATTTACTATTCAATGGTAGATAATCCCATAAACAAGGAATTTGTTTTTTTGCAGAATTACATAAATATAATTAAAAATACCGCTTTTCGGCGTGCGGCGCTGAATACGCTTACGTTTTCGCTTTCCTCCGTGCCGCTGGCGGTGGTACTGTCCCTGCTTTTAGCTATGCTGCTGGACTGCAAGATACCCTTTGTAAGCCAGTTCCGTACAAGCTTTCTGTGTCCAATGATGGTTCCCGTGGCGTCGGTAGTGCTTATATGGCAGGTAATTTTCCACTACAACGGCGTGCTGAACGACTTTCTGGCAAACTTCGGTGTGGACAAGATAGACTGGCTCAAATCCACAAAGGGACAGGTCGTGATCGTGGTGCTGTTCCTGTGGAAAAATCTGGGCTACAACATGATACTGTTCCTGTCGGCTCTGAACAATATTCCCAAGGACACAATCGAGGTCGCTACGCTGGAGGGCGCGGGAGCGTTCTATAAATTCTTCCGCATAAAGCTGAGGTATCTTTCTCCTACGATACTGTTCGTGACGGTGCTTTCGCTTATAAATTCCTTTAAGGTTTTCCGCGAGGTCTACCTGCTTACGGGAGATTACCCTTACGACAGCCTCTATATGCTTCAGCACTTCATGAACAACACATTCCGCAACATCGACTACCAGAAGCTGTCCTCGGCGGCAATACTTATGGCGATAGTAATGGTCGCCATAATAGGCGCGCTGTTCATTGCGGAAAATAAATTCGGGGAGGACGTTGAAGGGTGATAAAGTCTAAAACGGCAGTCTCCGCCAAAAAAAGACGGGGAAGCCTCTCCAAAAAAGGGCAGAAGATACTTATGGGCGTGCTTACGGTGTTTGCCGCCGCAGCCGCGCTGATATTCCTGCTGCCGACGATACTTACAATGGCGAACTCCTTTATGAGCGCGTCTGAGATAAACGCAAACTACGGCGCGATCTTCGCAAAGACCGAGGAGGGCGGCAAGACCTTTATTTCGGAAAAGATCAATCTGAAATTCATTCCCGATATGGTGTCGTTCAGCCAGTACTATACGGTGCTTTTCAAAAGTCCCGACTATCTGTTCAAATTCTGGAACTCGGTGATACTGGTCGTACCGATAGTAATTTTCCAGCTTGCGGTGGCGTCTCTTGCGGCGTATGCGTTCGCAAGGCTCAAGGGCAGGTTAAAGGAAATAATTTTCTTCGTGTATGTGGTAGTAATGCTCATGCCCTATCAGGTAACGCTGGTGCCGAACTATCTTGTGTCGGACTGGCTGGGCATACTCAACACACGGTGGGCGATAATACTGCCGGGCATTTTTACGCCGTTCGCGGTATTCCTGCTGTCGAAGATAATGCGCCGCATACCCTTTTCGCTGATAGAAGCGGCTAAGCTTGACGGCGCGGGAGAGCTTCAGATATTTATACATATCTGTATGCCGCTGTGCAAAAGCGCGCTTTTCTCGGTGGCAATACTGGTTTTCATAGACTACTGGAACATGGTCGAACAGCCGCTGATACTGCTTTCGGATACAAGCCTTTATCCGCTGTCAGTGTTTCTGTCCCAGATCAACACGGGCGAGATAGGACTTGCTTTCGCGGTGGCGACCATATACATGATACCCACGCTGCTTATGTTTCTTTACGGCGAGGATTATCTGGTCGAGGGCATAGCCTATTCGGGCGGCATAAAAGGATAATTTCTGAAAGGAGTAAACCATAAAATGGAAAACGGTACTAAGAGAAGAGAATGGGTCAAGAATGCGATAATTATTTTTCTGGTCGTAATGCTTTTGCTTACATTCTTTTCCAACACTATAATGAACTACTCGCTTCCCGAGGTCTCGGCTCAGTACGTCAGAGGCGGAACTCTCTCGGAGCAGATAAGAGGCAGCGGCACGGTCGAGGCAAATCAGAGCTACGAGGTGAAAATCAGCGAGACAAGGACTATCGCCAGCGTGGACGTTAAGGTGGGCGACGAGATCGAAAAGGGCGCGACGCTGTTTACCCTTGAAGACAAGGAAAGCGCAGAGCTTGACGAGGCAAAGAAAAATCTGGAATCCGAGCAGCAGAAGCTTGACGATCTCCAGCTTGATTACGACAAGGCTCTGCTGAAGATAGGCGTGGACTACAGCAAGGAAAACCTCAGTATTGCCAATCAGGAGGACGACATAAAGCTTGCCAAGGAGGATCTGTCCAAGCTGGCGGATTATCAGTCTGCTTACGAAAAAGCCAAAAACAAAACCAAGGACTGCGAGACCGCGGTAAAGGATCTGGATGAGCAGCTGTCGGCTTTTGCTTCGGAGGATTACGCTTCGCTGGGAAGCAGCTACTACAATAAGATCAGCTCGGCGAAAACCTCTATGGAGGAGGCTGAAAAGTCCAAGACCAAGACCGAGGAAAAGATCAAGGAATATGAAACCGATATAGCCGCAGGCGGAAATCAGGAGGCTATTAATGCGGCGAAAAAGGCAATAGACGACAAGCAGCTCGAAATAGAGCAGACAACGGAAAAAATGATGATGTCGGACGACTACGACCAGCAGATGTCTTATCAGCAGACTTTGGACCGTCTGAATCTGGAGCTTAATCATCTTCAGGAGGATTATAACACTGAGGCGGCAAAATCCAACACTTATTCGAGAAATGTACAGCTTCTGAACGCGGAAAAAACAACTCTTGACAACAAGACAAAAACCTACGACAGTAAAAAGAAAAGCTACGACGATACTCTCGTCGCCATTAAGGCTGAGCTGAAGGACAAGCAGAAAGCCGCTCAGGCTCTCTACGATGAAGCCAAGGAGGAGGAGGACGCTCTTGCCAAAAAGGCGGACAAGACCGTCGAGGAGGCTGAGGACGAGATACGCAAAATGGAGCGTACCCTTGCCGAGGCTAAGCTCGATTTGGAGCTTAAACAGCGTCAGGACGCTCAGACGGCGGGCGAGAACAGTCTGGATATGAAGGATAAGCAGTCCAAGATCGCAGACCAGAAAAAGGTAATTTCCGACTGCGAGGAAGCTATCAAAAAGCTGGAGGAAAAATCTGTCGGTGCAAAGATCAACGCTCAGGTGGGCGGAAAGATCACCGAAATAAACGTGGTAGCGGGCGAGGAAGCCGAGGCGCAGAAAACCGTTGCCATGATTGAGATGAGCGAAAAGGGCTACACCCTTGAAATGACCGTTACAACAGAGCAGGCAAAAAAGGTCAAGATCGGCGACGAGGCTGAGGTGCAGTACTTCTGGTACGGCGATGCGTCGGCAACTCTCCAGTCCATAACCACCGATTCACAGAATCCCGCAAAGAACAAGATACTCAAATTCGCGGTAAAAGGCGACGTTACTCCCGGACAGAATTTACAGCTTGCTATGGGCTCAAAGGGTCAGAACTACGACATGATCGTTCCCAACAGCGCCATAAGAGAGGACAACAACGGAAAGTTCGTGCTTTCGGTAGTGGCAAAGAGCAGTCCCCTCGGAAACCGCTATATCGCCGAAAGAGTGGACGTTGAGATACTTGCCTCGGACGATACCTCGTCGGCGGTGTCGGGCGCGGTCTACGGCAGCGAATTTATTATAACCACTTCCACGAAGCCCATTGAGGCGGGTATGCAGGTCAGACTTGTTGAATGATTGGAGGCAGCTATGAGATCCAAATACATAGTTCTCGGCATTCTTAACGCCGTATCGCTTCTGGTCTTTGCGGTATTTTACGTTATCGCGTCGGCAGTGGAAAAATCTCTGCCCGATCAGCAGGCGGCTGAACGGTGGGCAGGCGGAGATATGCCGTATGCTCAGGTAAGCGTTTTTGCTGGAGCCGCTTCGGCAATGGATATCAACAGCGTTTTCATGTCGAGGGTAAATATTGAAAAAAAGCTTACGGAAGCATCTATCAGCTCCGAAAAAGAGGGCGCAAGGGTCTGGGCGGACGCGTTTTCAACCTCCCAGATGAAAGCCCCTATCTCGTCGGACAGGGCTTCTGCTGACGCTAACCTTATAGCTACCGGAGGAGACTTTTTCCTGTTTCACCCTCTTGACATAATTTCGGGGTACTACTATTCCGACGACGATTTAATGCACGACAGAGTTCTTATAGACGAGGTTCTCGCATGGCAGCTGTACGGTTCATCAAACATTGCGGGAAAGTCTGTAAGGGTTGGCGGAACGTACTATGTAATAGCGGGCGTTTTCAGGCAGAGCGATAATTCCGACATCGAAAAGGTGTACGGGATAAGTCCGCGGATATTCATGCCTTATGAGGGTTACAGCCTTATGGGAGGCGGAGAAGCCGTTTTCACCTGCTACGAAGTGTGTCTGCCCAATAAGGTAACCGGTCAGGGAAAGCAGATAATCGCCGAGGCATTGTCCGTTCAGGAGGAGAATACCGATATCCGCATTGTGGAAAATTCCGTGCGCTACGGTTTGAAAAACCGGTTTGAGATAATAGCCGATTTCGGTATGCGTTCTGTTGTGGACGGCGCGGTGGTCTACCCGTTCTGGGAGAACGCGGCAAGGATCACGGAGGACAAATCCGCGCTTCTGCTGGTATTCCAGATACTGTTTCTCGTGTTTCCCACGGTCACGGTGCTGTATCAGCTGCGGATGCTGGTGAAGAACAGAAGGAAGCTTGTCAGAAAAGCAATAGACGCGGTGATCCGCGTTTCAGATAGATTGCGTAGCCGGTTTGCTCAGAGGAAAAGCAGAAAAGCTGATCCCACATTGATCCAATAGAAAAAAATCCCCTTACGGGAAAGAAAGGAATGGTCACTGAATGAAGAAAACAGCGTCAAGAATCGCGGCTGCGGTAATGGCGGCGGCAATGACACTCGGCTTATCCTCCTGCGGAGGCAAGGCGGGAAAATCGCAGATAGCGTCTAAGGAGCATATATTTTCTGCGGAAAAGATCGAAATGCCCGGAGGTCTGGACTACATAAACAGACTTCTGTACGCAAACGAAAAGATATTTATTATCGGCGACAAGACCACTCAGGAGGGCGAGGGCGAGAACGCAACCTACACCAGTGAGACGAAAATGCAGATAGTAGGTCTTGACGGAACGCTTGAAAACGAGATCGTTCTCACAAAGGACGACGGCTCAGACAACTCGGAGCACAGGTATATTTCCTCTATGACGGTGGACGAGAACGGCGGTCTCATATCTGTTGAGAACAGCTATTCCTGGAACGAGACCACGGGCGAATCCAAGGAGGCGTGGTATCTTGTCAAGTACGACGGAGACGGAAAGCTTGTAAGCGAGACCGACCTCGGCGACGTGCAGGAGATCGCCAAGAAAGAAACAGGCAACGATTATTTCTATGTGAACACCTTTATCGTGGGCGACGACGGTTCGATCTACATAAGCTGCAATAATGTGATCTTCGTTCTTGACGCAAACGGCAAATACCAGTGCGCAATAAAGAACGAAAACGCCTCGGACAACTCATGGATGGGCGGTCTTTACAAAACGGGCGACGGACGCATGATAACCTCTATCACCACAAGCAAAATGGATGGCGACAACTATTCCTCCGAAACAAAGCTTTACGAGATTGATACCGCCGCCAAAAAGCTGTCCGCTGAGTACGTCTATGAGCAGAACGGCAGAATGATGAACGGTACCGATCAGTACGATCTGCTTATCTCCCGTGATTCGGGACTTTTTGGCTACGATATCGAATCGGGAAGCATTGAAACCATTATCGACTGGATCAAGTCGGGCTTCGACAACACAGCAATGAACGATGACTGCACCACAGTGCTTCAGGACGGCAGGATACTCTGCGTTACCTATAATTACACCTCCCACGGCGGGGGCAGCTACGGCTGGTCAAACAACGACCAGATCATAAACATACTCAGCGAGGTAGACGCCTCCACGCTTCCCGACAAGAAGCTCATCAAGCTTTACGCTCTCTATCTTGATGTGGATATAAAGAGGCAGATACTGGAATTCAACAAGAACAATCCCGAATACGAGATCGAGCTTACCTCCTATCAGGACTATATGGTAAACAGCTACAACGACGCTATAACAAAGCTCAACAACGATATGATCGCAGGAAATCTTCCCGACATAATCGT
The DNA here is from genome assembly GCA_029067895.1 of Oscillospiraceae bacterium. Classification (GTDB taxonomy): domain Bacteria; phylum Bacillota; class Clostridia; order Oscillospirales; family Ruminococcaceae; genus RGIG8773. Next base: position 8,655 of record JAIEDQ010000034.1, read on the forward strand.
ACTGAACACAAGTATGCCTATTGACAGCTACATCTCCAAGGGACTGCTTGCAGACCTTTACGAGTTCATGGACAAGGACGAGACAATAAACCGCTCCGACTATGTGGAGGGCGTGTTCAAGGCTTACGAGACCAACGGCAAGCTTTACGAGCTGGTATCCAACTTCAGTGTAAGTACGGTTGTGGGCAAGTCCTCAATGGTGGGAAATGATCCCGGCTGGTCGGTTGAAGAGTTTATTCAGTTTGTTGACGCAAATCCCGATGTATCCGTTTTCGGCGATGAGATCACCAGAAGCGAATTTTTCTCCGCTATAATCCAAGTCTGCTCCGAACGCTTTATCAACAGAGATACAGGCGAATGCAGCTTCAATTCCGATGATTTCATCAAGCTTATGGAATTTGCCAATCGTTTCCCCAAGGAGATCGACTGGGAGCAGCTTTACTCCGATCCTAACTACTGGGACGAGCAGCAGAGCGCATACCGCGAGGGAAGAGCATTGCTCAGCGTCTACACTCTCAGCCGCTTTAACAATATAAGGGAAATGGAAAAAGGTATGTTCGGCGAAGCCATAACCTTCAAGGGCTTCCCCGGAGCGGCGGGCAACGGCGCGGTGTTCGACGCCTATACCGAAATTGCCATCACCTCAAAGGCTTCAAATCCTGACGGAGCATGGAACTTTGTCAAGTATTTCCTTTCCGACGAGTATCAGGATATCTTTACTACCAACGACAGCTACCGTTTCCCCATAAAGAAATCTGCCCTTGAAAAGCTTGCGGAAGCAGCAAAGGAAAGACCTTACTGGGAGGACGCGGACGGCAATAAGGAGTATTACGACAATACCTACTGGAACGGCAACTCCTCCATAAATATCGGCGTAAATACCGACGAGGACAATCAGAGGATAATTGACTTCATCAACAGCACCGAGAATATCAGCCGTAACGATGAGCAGGTAAACAACATCATCAACGAGGAAGCGGGAGCTTTCTTTGACGGACAGAAATCTGCCGCGGACGTTGCGGAGATAATCCAGAACCGTGTTTCCAACTATATAGCTGAAAACAGATAAAATAAAGATCAGCGCGGAGAAGATTGATTCTCCGCGCTGATTTTTTATTCGCTTTATTCAATGACCGTGTAGTTGTCCGACGCGTTTTCCTTGGTGGCGTATTCCGTTACGTTCAGCACCTTTACCTTCAGCGGCTTCTGTCCCAGATTTATCTCGATAACGTCCCCGACCTTTACGTCGTAGGACGCTCTCGCCACGTTTCCGTTGACAACTATCTTTCCCGCGTCGCAGGCTTCGTTTGCAACGGTGCGCCGCTTGATAAGACGGGTTATTTTCAGGTACTTGTCAAGTCTCATAAAATCTTCCTCTCCGAATTAAAAGAGCAGACGGGCAAAGTCCCCATCTGCTCTTTGATCCTATTTCACTCCCATATGTGTGTGCACCTTGTGCTGACAAAAAATTCTGCACAAAAACCATAAGTGCAAGTTTTTGTTTGAATTTTTTGTACACATTTAGGTCGTGAAATAGGATAAGCTTTATGTCAGCCTCATAATGCGCATACTCTGAGACCGTGAACCCTGTTCGGCTTACTTGTCAACAGAATCCTTGAGAGCCTTGCCAGCCTTGAAAGCGGGAGCCTTCTTAGCGGGAACCTTGATCTTTTCCTTGGTTCTGGGATTGATAGCTTCCTTAGCGCTTCTCTCACGAACCTCAAATGTACCGAAGCCTACGATCTGAACCTTGTCTCCGCTTGCGAGAGCGTCTGTGATAGAGGACACTACAGCGTTGAGAGCCTTTTCGGCGTCTTTCTTGGTGAGCTCGCTCTTTTCAGCGATCGCATTGATAAGTTCTGCTTTTGTCATATTTTTCTACCTCCAAAATTTTTAATGGACAAGCCATTTTTACTTAGTTTTAGCTTTCCGCCAGTAGACGTCAAGCTCGTCTATGTTCAGGGACCGCATATCGATCCCGTCGAACCTTATCAGGTCTTCGGTCTCCTTGAACCGCTTCATGAATTTTTCCGTGGAGCGGGTGAGGGATTCCTCCGCGTCGCATTCCAGATGTCTTGACAGGTTTACGCAGGAGAACAGCACGTCTCCCATTTCCTCGGCAATATTTTCCGCCGTACCCTCTGCCATAGCCTCTTTCAGCTCGGCGATCTCGCTTTCAAGACATTCCAGCACCTGTGAAACGTCCTTGAAGTCCATGCCCGCACGCTTTGCTCTCTGACCGACCTTCTGCGCCCTCATAAGCGCGGGAAGCGCGGTACAGACGCTTTCAAGGGTCTCGTAGTAGGTTTCCTGTCCCTTGGTCTGCTGTTTGATGTTGTTCCAGTTTTTCAGCACCTCGCCGCTTGTTTCGGCGGTAACGTCCCCGAAAACGTGGGGGTGACGGACGATAAGCTTCTGACAAATACCGTCGGCAACGTCGCCGAAATCAAATCCGCCCTTTTCCTCCTCGATACGGGAGTGGAACACTACCTGCAAAAGCACGTCGCCAAGTTCTTCCAGCAGCAGATCTCTGTCCTCGGTGTCGATAGCCTCGACCACCTCGTAGGTCTCTTCGAGGAAATCCTTGCGTATGGACTTATGATCCTGCTCCCTGTCCCAGGGACAGCCGTTTTCGGAACGGAGTATCCGCATGATTTCCAGCAGATCGTTTATATCGTATTTTTCCTTGAACTGAAAATCCATAAGACACCTCCCGAAGCCGCGCCCGAAAAACGGGTACTTTAATATATTAACCTATAATTCCAAGAAATTCAAGAGTTTTTTTAAATTTTTTAGGAAATCAGCAATTTTAACGTACTTTTCGTAAAAATACCCAACAAAAATGTACTAATTATGTAAAAAATTACACCAATTAATATGGAAATAAATAGAATTAGCACGTTTCCGAGGGTGTGGGGTAGCATTTTTTCGGCAATCAGAGCCCCTGCGCCGCAGAGGAGGGAGCTGTAACATATTTTACAAAAAATCCCATAAATGTGGTTTTTATCAGTATCTGTAATTTTTATAAGAATATTTACCGCAGGTATACATATGACTGCATAGCACAGAAGCGTGGACACCGCCGCTCCTGCGGTGTTAAGCTCGGGGATACGCACCAGAAGCAGGTTTCCCGTCAGCTTGACCGCAACGCCAAGAAGCATAAGCTTTACGGGCAGCTCGGGACGTCCCGCCGCCTGAAGCGCGGCGAACACCGTTGATGATATGCACAGAAAGACCACGCCTATGCCAAGTACCGACAGGGAAAGGGTACAAAGGCTTGTTTCAAGTCCTTTCAGCGGGAAAAGCACTTTGAGGATAGGGCCCGAAAGCACGCTTATCCCCACGCCCGACGGAAAGGCGACTAACGCCGTCGCAAACAGGGATTTTTCGGCGCATTCCCGTACCTTTACCTTGTCTCCCGCCGCGAAAGCCTCCGAAAGATTGGGCAGGATACCCTTGCCGAACATATTGGTAAATGATGGTATCAGATTGAACACGGTAACGGCAAGTCCCGTAAAGCTGCCGAAAAGGAAGTTTGGAAGCCGTTCGGGCGGTATTCCCGGGGCAATTTGGGCAAAATATTCGGGGGAAGCGTAAACCGCTCTGCCGAGAGAACGGTTTATCGTCACAAGGTCTATGAGCGACGTAAGATTTGTCACCAGCGCGCCTATCGCCACGGGGACGGCAGTTTTAAGCAGTGCGGCTATGATAGTCCTCCTGCTGTCGGTACAGCCCTTGCCGCTTGTTGAGGAAATCTGTTCGGGGGTTATGCCGTCGCCGAAAAGCCTGTCGCGGAGGACGAGAAAAAGCGTCCCTGCGGCGGTGGAAAGGGTTATTCCCAGAACGGCTGCCGCCGCTGCGGACAGTATAGAATCGGCGGGAAGTCCGAAAAATATGCACACCGAAGCCGCCTTGGCGGGATTTTTCAGTACCCACAGGCATAGAGCAAGTCCCGCCGCAAGCTTGACAAGTCCCTCGGCTATCTGTGAAACGGCGGTGGGTATCATGTTCCGCAAGCCCTCGTAATAGCCGCGGTAGACCGAGGTCACGCAGCCGAAAAATATTGACGGAGCTATTGCCAGCACCGACGGGACGGTTTCTCTTCCGCCCGTAAGCATACAGAACGGATACGCCGCCGCCAGCATAAGCAGGGTAAAGGCAAGTCCCGCCGCGGAGAAAAACAAAAGAGCCGACGATCTTACTCTGCGGACGTTGGCAAAACGTTCCAGAGCGGAGTTTTCTGCGGTAAGCTTTGCCACGGCGGCGGGAAGTCCCGTTACCGAGACCGCGTACACCGTCATAAAGATACCGTAAGCGGAGGAAAAATATCCCATTCCCTCTCCGCCAAGCATATTCGCCAGCGGTATTCGGAAAACCGCCCCCATTAGTTTTGTCACAACAGCGGATAAAATAAGTATTGCCGAGCTTTCCAGAAAGCTTTGCTTCTTCACAGGATCGTCCCTTTCAATTTTTTCTAAATTTTATGTTGATTGACGGACAAATATGTGCTATAATATATTAAGTATGGTAAAATTCAGCATTTTAGAAGATAACAGGAGGTACTCAGAATATGGACTATTCATTTTCAAACAAGGTAACGGGGCTGAAAGCCTCGGCTATACGTGAGATACTTAAATTTACGGCGTTCCCCGACGTTATTTCCTTTGCAGCGGGAAATCCCGCTCCCGAAGCTTTCCCCGCTGAGGCGGTCAAGGAGATAACCGAGCGCATTCTTACGGAAAATCCCGTAGCTGCTTTGCAGTACAGCATTACGGAGGGTCACACTCCGCTGAGAGAGACGCTGAAAAAGCGTTTAGCGTCCCAGAACAGCTACAACGGCGACATTGACGACCTTATCATAACCTCTGGCGGTCAGCAGGGCAACGAGCTTTCCTGTAAGGTTTTCCTCAACGAGGGGGACACCCTCATCTGCGAGTCGCCGTCCTTTATAGGAAGCCTCAACTCTTTCAAGTCCTACAACGTAAACCTTGTGGGCGTGGAGATGGACGACGAGGGTATTGATCTTGAAAAGCTGGAAGCGGCGATCAAGTCCAACCCGAACGTTAAGGTGATCTACCTTATACCGAATTTCCAGAACCCTACGGGCAAGTGTATGTCCTTTGCGCGCAGAAAAGAGGTCTACGAGCTTGCCAAAAAGTATGACGTGATGATACTGGAGGACAATCCCTACGGCGAGATACGCTTTGAGGGAGAGAACATTCCGTCGATAAAGTCCCTCGACACAGACGGCAGGGTAATTTATGTGGGAAGCTTTTCCAAGGTTCTTGCTCCCGGCATACGCGTTGGATTTGTTTCCGCGCCCAAAGAGGTCATTCAGAAGATAGTTGTCTGCAAGCAGGTCGCGGACGTTCACACCAATATTCTCGCTCAGATAATCGCGGACGAGTTCCTGAACAAGTACGACTTTAACGCGCATCTGGAGAAGATTCGGGGTATTTACCGCGCAAAGTGCGGACTTATGCTGTCCGAGATCGAAAAGAATTTCTCGAAGAAAATTTCCGTTACACATCCTCAGGGCGGACTGTTCATATGGGCGACGCTCCCCGAGGACTGCGATATGATGGGCTTCTGCAAAAAGGCGGTCGAAGCCAAGGTCGCTGTAGTTCCCGGAAACGCTTTCACAGTTCACGAGGACGACCCCACAAACAGCTTCAGGCTGAATTTCTCCACGCCCACCGACGAACAGCTTGTAAAGGGCTGCGAGATACTTGGAAAAATGTCCCGTGAAATGTTCGATTAAATACAAAAAATACAAATTGATGTTTTGCCGCGGAACGGTTATACTATATATAGTATAATTGTTCCGATACAGACAGAATTTTTCGGAGGTTAATTATGGAAGAAAGAAAGAAGATAATTTTCAGCGGAATTCAGCCTACGGGCACGTTCACACTGGGCAACTACATCGGCGCGGTGTCTCGCTGGGGTGCGCTCCAGGACGAGTACGACTGCATTTACTCCATTGTGGATATGCACGCCATAACCGTCCGTCAGGATCCCGTAAAGCTCCGTCAGCAGACCTTGCAGTCCTATGCGCTGCTGCTTGCCTGCGGTATCGACCCCGAACGCTCCATAGTGTTCATTCAGAGCCATGTGAGAAGCCACGCGGAGCTTAACTGGATACTTGCCTGCTCCACACAGTTCGGCGAGCTTACCAGAATGACCCAGTTCAAGGACAAGTCCGCGAAGCACCCCGACGACGTTAACGCGGGACTTTTTACCTATCCCGTGCTTATGGCGGCAGATATTCTGGCGTACAAGGCTGACCTTGTTCCCGTTGGTATAGACCAGAAGCAGCACGTTGAGCTGGCGAGAAATATCGCTCAGCGGTTCAACGGCAAGTACGGAGACTTTTTCACCGTCCCCGAGCCGTTTATTTCCGAGACGGGAGCAAAGGTAATGTCCTTGCAGGAGCCCACGAAAAAGATGTCCAAGTCGGACGAAAACCCTAACGCGTGCATTTATATTCTTGACGAACCCGACGTGATAATCCGCAAGTTCAAGAGGGCGGTCACCGACAGCGAGGCGGAGGTACGCTTTGCCGAGGGCAAGGACGGTATCAACAACCTTATGACCATTTATTCGTCGGTAACGGGCAAGTCCTTCGGTGATATCGAAAAGGAGTTTGCGGGCAAGGGCTACGGCGATTTCAAGCTTGCGGTTGGAGAAGCGGTTGCCGATCATCTCAAGCCTGTGAGAGACGAGTACGCAAGACTGCTTGCCGACAAGGAGTACCTGAAGGAGTGCTACACCAAGGGCGCGGAAAAGGCGCTGAAAATGTCCCGCAGGACGGTTTTGAAGGCGTACCGCAAGGTTGGCTTCGTGGACTGCGAATAGGCTTTGGTATGACGTATTTGTAGAGGCAAATTTTTCCTTAAACGTTTAATTGATTTTTTTAACAAAATACAGTGCGTAATTTGAAAACAGTTGTCGCTTTTGACAATAACAGCGGGGTATATAAAAATCCTGTTCACTTTTTGTTTAAAAACGAATAGTCAAAAATACTAAAAATTTTTTGATATGTTATGCAAAAAGACTATTTTAAACTAATT
>JAIEDQ010000035.1 GCA_029067895.1 Oscillospiraceae bacterium
AAACACAAATCTTATCGCCGAAGAGGTAAAGCTTGACGAAAGACAGAAGTCCATAATCGGGGAGATATCCACCGACTGCATACGCCTATGGTATGCGCTGAATACTATGTTCACATTATTTGCGGCGGTATTTGCACTTTCGGGTGTGGTAACTGTCGGCAGGACATTTGTCATGGTTATTCTTGCAGTATACTTTGCGATAACCTTCCTGTGCCTGGCGGTGGTCAATATAAAAACCGCGGCAAAGGGAGTTCTTACCGAATTTATGGGAGTAAAGCTCAACAGCAGGGGCATCGGAATAATGGTTATTACGTACATAGTGAGCATTGGAATTATCGTCCGCGAATACATGGCGGGAAACAGCTTTATATCGTATTTGGGAACAGAGGGGATAGTCTTTTACGGCATCACCTTTGCTGTGGGGATAGTATATAATATCATTACGCTTTTCTGCCGCAGAAAGAACAAGGCTGTCAACGAAGAAAGCGAGGAGGAATAATTATGGCTGACAAATCAAGAGAAAGAAACTATGTGGATATGTTCAGCGATTACGGTCTTGACGAGAGGCAGAAGCTTATCAATGCCGAGATAGGGGTAAAATGCTTTAAGACGTTTTTTAACGGCGTGCTGTGGCTTACCGTCGGTTGGTTCATACTCTATATAGGCTTGGAGGGTGTTTCTTTTCCCTTTGGATATGTAGCGTTAAGCTACTATATGCTTGCGTCGGTATGTATTTGTGCGTATGCAATAAAAGCGTCAAAAAGCGGTACCATAAACGGTATCTACGCTTTCAGCCTGACGTGCAGGGATATAACGGCAGTAATAATGCTTGCAGCAATAGCGGTTATTATTTACATTATGATATCGCAGAACAGACTTGCGGATCACAAGCTTATCTGCACGGGAATACTGATAGCTACGGCGTTATTAAAAAGTATAATATTGCAGATCTGCGGCAAACGCAATTTTAAAGTCCTTGACGAAAAAAGTGCGGACGATACGGAAGAAACGGAGGAGGAATAACCATGAAAAACGATGAATACAACGTTACGAAAAAAGACCAAAAGGATACCTACGACAAGCTTTTCGGAGGCGGCGGCACAGGCAATATTTTCAGTGAGAGCGGCTTTGACGAAATGCAGAAAACAAGGAATTACGAAATCGGCTTCAAGATATTCCGCGTGTTTTTCTGGGTGGCATACTTTATGGCGCTGGCGGTTATGGTAGTGGCTATGGTGTTAGACAGTAAGCTTGTACTGGTGATCGGAATTGCCTTTATGTCTGTATGCGACATTTTTTATCTTTTGTATGCGGCAAAGGTCTCTTCGCTTGGAGTTATGAATCTTGATTTTGCAAAGCGAATGTCTCAAAGATCGATCCTGATCGCATATATATTTATGGGTGTCGTGTGGACAATAAATCTGTTCTTAGGTTCTGCGACGGCAGTTACCGCGATAATGATGATATTGCTGTCCCTGCTTTACATAGGTCTGTATATCTGCGCAAAGCGGAATATGAAAGTCCTCGAAAAAATGATGAACGAGGACAGCGACGGTACGGAAGAATAAAAAAGACAGCTTGGCTTCAAAAAAGAAGCTGAGCTGTCTTTTTGTATTCACGTTTATATGCCGCCTTACTTTTCCTTGACAGCCATAAGACCCTCTAAAAGCTCGGGGTCAATAAACTTCATTTCCTTCCTGTCGTAGAAATGGTCGGTAGTATCCCACAGTACAGGACACAGACCCCTCTCGTAAGCCGCACCGCAAACCGCGGTAACATACTTTCTTACCATTTCGGGAGTTTTGTTGCTCGAAGACGTGCCGTACTCGCCGATAATAACGGGTATGCCCTTGTCGGCGAAGTTGGTTTTCATCATGTCCATATACTTGTTAAGCTCGGCGTAATCCTCGTCGGTACCCCATTCGGTGCGAGCCTTGCCCCAGCTTGCGTCCCTTTCAAGGATAGCGAACGTAGAGGGAGTGTAGTAGTGTACCGAAACCGCGCAGCGTCCCGCAGGGTCGTCGGGCATTTTGAACGCCGCGTCGCAGGTGAGGTCGATATCCGTGCCGTAGCCTGCAATAAGCAGATGACGCTTTTCGTTGTTTCCGCCCGAACCGCGGACGATATTCACAAACCGCTGGTTCATATCGTTGAGTATGCCGAAGGATTTTTCCTTGTCGCCCTGATTGCTGTAGCGGTTCCAGATCTCGTCCCAGCCGCCTTCCTCGTTGAGGGACTCAAACATCAGCTTGTCGCTGTAATCCTTGAATTCCCCGGAAAGCTGAGTCCAGATGCTTTCGTATTTTTTAAAGCACTCGTCACGCTTGTCGTCCTTGCCGAAGCCCTCGAACCAACCGCCGTCCCAGTGGATATTCATGATGACGTACATATCCGCGTCCAGAGCCCAGCCGATTATCTCCTTGACCCTTGCGATATAGGCGGGACTTATTGTGTAATTTTCTTCCATAAGGTTGCTCCACGCAACGGGAACTCTCAGCACGCCGAAGCCAGAATCGGCATAGCCCTGTATCATAGGCTGCGTAACTACGGGACTTCCCCAGCCTGTTTCATAGGCGGTAACGCCTCCGCTCGGACTTATCCAGTCTCCGCAGCTTTCCATGGTGTTGCCCAGATTTATGCCCAGACCCATTTCCTGCACCACCTCAGCCGTTGTAATATCGCGCATTTGATTTTTGTTATTGGCGGCGGAAGCAGAGTTACAGCCCGACAGACCCGCAGCCGCAATACATATTGCCGTAAAGAACGGCAGGAATTTGATTTTTTTAAGCATATAAGCATCTCCTTATGATAAGATACGAAAATTTATACCGATATTATTATACTGTCTCGGAAGTCGGTAATCAATATCCTTATAGGCAGGATAAGGTGACCTTTTGTGCATATCCGCTTTGAGACCTAAAGGCATTTTCTGTACTCGGTGGGAGTTTTCCCCACGCGGCTTTTGAACTGCCGCATAAAGTTATATTCGCTTGAATATCCGCACCTCTCCGCTATCTCTTTGACGGTGAGATTTGTTGCGGACAGCAGACGCTTCGCCCGTTCGACCCTTGCGGCTATTACCTCGGTCATTACGCTTGCGCCGAACATTTTTTTGTACAGGTGCTGAAATCCCGAACGGCTCATACCCATGTCGGAAGCCATTTTCCCCACGTCGGGAACGCTTTCGGGCATGGTATAGATCGCTGTCCGAAGCTGTGTTAGCCTGTGGTTTCTCTCAACAAATGACGCGGAGGAAATACAGGTGCGGGACTGAATTATCCTGCTGAGGGTGAGAAAAAGTATTTCCATATAGAGCCACTCTATCTCCCCGCTGAAGCTTTCCGCGGAATAATGCTCGTAGGCGAGAATGTGAATGATGCGCGAAAGCTCCTCGATATTGCCCAGATATATCGGGGTATCGAAAGGTATGTCCAGCTCCGCAAGCTTTTCAAGGTCGGCGCTGTCAGTCTCGAAGTACATCCAGTCGTCGGTGTAAGTGTCCTCGGCGGCGCGGTAGGAGCAAGGGGTCAGCGGCGAAAGCATGACAAAGGAATTTTCCCGAACATTATGCTCCTCGCCGTCTATAACGAACAGCGAGGGGGTCTTGACAAGCAGGAAAAGCGGACAGCCAACGCCGCATGGTCTGTCCATGACAAAGCTTTTGTCGTGGGAATAGTTGTAGCCTATCGAACCTATTTTCATTCTGTCACCCGATTTCCTGCACAGACTGTTCCGCTTGGTCGGTTTGTTCCGGTTGCTCGGTCATATCGGGAGGCGGCAGCTCCGCGTCCGTTTTGGGGAATTTCCTCCGCATAACGGCATAGCACGCCAGATGCGCTAAAAAGGTTATCACCCATGAAACAGGGTAGGAAATAAACAGCATAAGCTCCGTGTGGTTTTCGGGAACGCGGAAAATTGTGAATATCCATATTATTCTCAGACCGCAGGCTCCCAGCATGGAAACTATAGTCGGCGTAACGGCAAAGCCCATTCCGCGGATAGAGCCGACGATACAGTCCATAAGTCCGCAGGTGAAGTAGAAGCAGCATACCATGCTCATTCGTATCAGACCCGCGGCTATAACGTCGGGACGGGGGTCGTAAATATGCAGCAGCGGCGTGCCCAAAAGGTAGGCAGCGTTGCCGAGGATAAGCCCCGTGACCGCTCCGCAGGTGCAGGATATGACAGCTATCCTGTTTATGCGGCTGTACTTTTTCGCGCCCATGTTCTGGCTGACAAAGGTGAGCGCGCCCTGTGAAAACGAGTTCATGGATACCCACACAAAGCCCTCAATGCTTGCCGCCGCGGAGCTTCCCGCCATTACTATCGGACCGAAGCTGTTTACCGACGACTGTATCACCACATTTGACAGGGAGAATACCACGCCCTGAAAGCCTGCGGGTACGCCTATCCTGAGTATTTTCACAGCTATACGTCCGTCGGGACGAAGCTTCCCGAAGCTGAAATGGAAAGCGCCCGTTTCGTTCATCAGGCATTTAAGTATCAGTCCCGCCGAAACGCACTGGGAGATGACCGTTGCAAGGGCTACACCCGCAACGTCCATTTTAAAAAGTATGACAAAAATCAGGTTCAGGATAACGTTTATAACTCCCGAAAAGGCGAGAAAATAAAGAGGTCTTTTGGTATCTCCCTTTGAGCGGAGAATGGAGCTTCCGAAGTTATAGATCATCATTGCAACCATTCCCGCGAAGTATATCCGCAGATATACAGCCGAAAGCTCCAGCACCTCGGGAGGGGTCTGCATAATGGTAAGAAGCTGTCCCGCAAAGATGATTCCCGCGGCGGTGAGAAGCAGTCCGCTTGCGATCGCAAAGAAAATGGAGGTATGCACCGTCCTGCTGACCTTTTCTCTGTTTCCCTCGCCCATGTAGCGGGAAACGATAACGTTCGAGCCTGTGGAAAGTCCCAGAAAAAGGTTGGTCATAAGATTGACGAGAGCTGTGGTCGCGCCCACGGCGGCAAGGGAATATTCGCTTGCAAAGTTGCCCACGACGATAATGTCCGCCGCGTTGAATAAAAGCTGAAGAACACTCGACAGCATAAGCGGCACCGAGAGCCTGAGAAGCTTTGGAAGTATCGCTCCGTGGAGCATATCTATTTCATAATTTTTTGCCATGTCTGTCTCCTTTCGCAGCAGGGGAAAAGCCGTTCCTTTCGGACGGTGTTTGATGTTCCGACAAAATCGGTACAAAAAAATTATACCGCATTTCCGTATCGTTTGCAACAGGATTTTGTAAAATATATGTTGCGGGTCGGATACTATACAGCACCGCAAAACATCCTCTGTCCGCACCGCGTATTGACATTACGCCGCAAAGGGTATAAAATTAAATTCGGGAGGCGGGAAAATGAAGATCGCGATTTGCGAGGACGAAGCGTTTTACGCCGAAAAGCTTCGCAGCTATACGGAAAAATATTTTTACAGCTTGGGTATCCCTGCGGAAATATCCGTTTTTTCGGACGGCGCGCCTCTTCTGGAGGCGTGCGGAAACGGAGCGCGCTTCGACCTGATATTTCTGGACATTCAGCTTGAAGCTTCGGACGGAATGGAGATCGCTTCAAGGCTGCGGGAATACGACAGGAACGCCGCTGTTGTTTTTGTAACGGGTCTGGAGCATCGCGCGGCGGAGGGATACGCGGTGTCGGCGTTTGATTATGTTGTAAAGTCCTCGGCGGATACCCGTCTGGACAGCGTTCTTGATAGGTTCATGAAAAGCCGCGGCAGAACTTCCATTGCCGTTACGGTCATGAACGGAGACACTGCGGTAGTTCCCTTTGCGGACATACTCTGGGTCGAATCCCGCGGCAGAGGAGCGGCAGTCGTAGTCCGCGACAAAACGCTTGAAACGCCTATGCCCATAGGAAAGCTTGCCGCGCTTCTGCCGCCCGAGAGCTTTGTCGAGGTACACAAATCGGTGTACGCAAGAATAGACAAGATAAAGCGCATAGGCGGCAGCTCTCTTGAAATGCAGGACGGAAGAATGCTTCCCCTCAGCAGGCGCAGGCGCAGACCCGTCATGTCCGCGGTTATGTCGTCCGTGAAAGGCGGTGCGGAATAAAAAATGAAAAACAGATACGGCTTGCTTTTTGTGCCGATAATTGCGGCGGCTCTGCTTATAAACGGTGCGATATGGTATTTTTACTGCGGCTCGCGGGAGTACATCTATTCCGACGGACAGCCCGTAAAGGTCGCGACTGCGCGTGCAGGGGACGAGCTGCTTTCCGCTTACGGCAGCGGCGAGTACGCCTCCGTGCTGAAAAGCTTTTCCGAGGAGCGGGACGGTCTTGACGAATATCTGAAAGCGCTTGACCTGCTGAACAACAGGAAAAGCTCATATATTGGCATGATCAGTAAAAAGGAAGCCGAGGAGACCGTGAGCCGTTACGGCAATATATCAGAAGATATGGCGAAACGCCGTCTGGAACAGCTTTCCTACTGTATCGGCAGACTGGAGTACGCTCTGGGATACCGCGGCTATATTCTCGGTATCGGCAGGGCTTCCGAGCGTATGCAGCAAGTAAGCATTTTTAGCAGAGACGCAAAAAACAGGATAATCAAAACCTCCCGCAGCTACAGCGGTCTGGAAAATATCGCTGTCTCCGCGGAGCTTGGAGGCGGCGTGAACGTCCTGTTTTCCGACCGCGCAAGCGATATTATTGCGGCTTCCGCGGCGGTGATATGCGGTATACTTTACTTCCTGCGGTGTACCTCGGCTGTATCGGAGCGTCCCATGCCCGCGGTCTTTGCCGCTGTTCTTGCCGCAGGGATATTCGCGCTGTACTGCTCAAATATCCCGACTGCGGAAACAGCTGTGGGACTTGGCGACCTGTCAAGACCGATACAGTCGGTAAACGATTTTATGTCCTGTCCGTACCTGTTTTCGGCGGGAGCGTTTATCTTCCTGCGGATATGCTTCAAGACCGCCGCCTGTCTGACGGTATATTTTATGTGTACGGCTTTGCTGTCAAGCGGCAGAAAACGTCTGACCGTACCGCTTGCCGCGCTGTTTTTCGGTTTGCAGGCAGTACTCTGCGCCCGCGGCGGGAAGCTTGCGTTCTTTACGGAGTTCGCCCCCGAAAGGATATTCGCGGCATACGATACGGATACGGCTTTCGGCATAACGGTAGGCAGCTCGGCTTTGTTCTGTATTATGACGGCTCTGCTGTTTGCGGCGGCAGCGTATCTGTCCTACAGGGGAATATCGGCGGTATTTCTTGCCGCCCGTGAAAAAGCCGAACGTGAGTACTTCGACGATATCAACGCCAAATTTGCGGAGGCTCGGCTTATCCGCCACGATATCGGAAATCACCTTGCGGCGGTGGCTTCGCTTCTGGACGAGGGCAGGTCGGAGGAGGCAAGGAAGTATCTGGGAGAGATATCCGAGGAGCTGGAAAGAACGCGTCCCGCGGTCAAAACAGGCTCGGCAGTCCTTGACGCGCTGCTGTTCAGGAAAATTTCCGACGGCGCAAAGCGGGACGTGAAAATAACCGCGGATTTTTCCGCCGACCTGTCACGGTGCGGCATTTCGGATTACGACCTGTGCGGACTGTTCAGCAACATTCTCGACAACGCTGTCGAAGCCGCGGAGAGCTGCGGAAACGGTGGTTCTGGCGAAAGAAAAGTGCTTCTGAACGTTAAAAAGCAAATGGATATGCTCTGCGTTTTCTGCGAGAACGGCTATTCTGAAATATGCCGGAGCGAAAGCGGGTTTTCCACTCTGAAGCCGGACAAGACCTCCCACGGGCTTGGTTTGAAGCGCATACGCCGCATTGCGGAAAAATACGGCGGCACGGTCAATGTTTCCGCCGAAAACGGAGTTTTCACCCTTTCCGCACTGCTGAACACAGATAAAAAATGACCGCTTTTGCAGAAATTACGACCGCTTCTGCAAAAGCGGTTTATTTTTTTGAAGAAAAGCAGTATACTGTTTTCAGGGAGTGATGGGATTGAACATATCTAAATCATTAAAATTTTTCACAAGATTTGCGGCAGCGGCAGTGTCCGCGGCGGTGCTGTGCGGCTGCGGGACGAACGGCGGCGAGGAGAAAATGCCTCCCGACGATACGCCGTGGAATCACGGCACTTTTGCAATAATGGAAACCGAAAACGGATACTACAGCAACGACGAGCAAACCCTCTGTCTGCGGTATTACGAAAAATCCACGGGTGCGGAAATTTTTCTCTGTGCAAAGCCCGAATGCAGGCACAACGGGAATGATTACTGCACCGCGACATACAGGTATCTCGAAACGACAAACACCTTAATGTACGACGGCGCAATATATTTCCTCGCTGTTGAGAACGACGGAGATACCGTGGGCTTCGCGCTGTACAGAACTGCCGCGGACGGCTCTTCGATAGACAGGGTGGGCGAGGTTTTCAAGGCGAAAAATCCCGCGGAAAAGGAATACTCCGCTCAGAGCGACGGCTTCATTATCCACCGCGGATACGCCTATATACCCTATTTTCTTGCGGTGGGTTCGGGTACTGTAAACAGCTTTGCGGGAAGCGGCTTGATTAAAATGAATATCCGTACAGGAGCCTGCGAGCAGCTTTTCTCGGGCAAGGGTTATTTTTCCTCCTATCCGCAGAATCTTAAAGGCTGCGGCGATTACGTATATTTTGATATGTGGGGCGACGACGCGGAAAACGGCTACGATCATTATGGAACGTACCGTTACAACACGGTAAACGGAAGCATTTCCCCCGTTGTGGAAAAGGAAGAGTTCGCGTGTGCAGCCGCCGTTACGGAGGATATTCTGTACTACACGGAGCCGTCCGAGAACTACACCCTAAACATCTCAATGTACGACGCGGAAAGCCTTGAATATCTGGGACTTGCCGCAGAGACCGACCTGAAAAACTTCGCCGCGGAGGTCATAGCCTATGACGGAATGCTGTTTGTCCCCGACGATAACAATGTGCGCATATACCGCGATGGCGAAGTTATCGGAAGCATCGGATATTCCGAGGTGGAATACAAATACGCCGATAAAATATATACCTTTAACTATAACATGGGCTTTGACTTTAAAATTTCCGACGGCAAGCTTTACTGCAATAATATGGCGAACGAATATATTCCCGAAGAGTGGGTGGAGTACGGCACAGGGCATTATGTCTTAAGCTGTCCGATAGAGGACATTATAGCAGGGAACGGCGTATGGAAAAAGGAGTATGCCGTAAAGAGAAGCCTGTTCCTGTGCGAGGACGTTGAGGAATATTATTGGCACTGAGGATTACTATTATTGATAGAACGGAGCGGACGCTATGCTGGAAATAAAAAAGCTTACAAAAAAATACGGCGCATTCACCGCACTGGACGAGCTTGACCTTACTCTTGAAAAGGGCGTGTACGGCTTGCTGGGAGCAAACGGAGCGGGCAAGACCACGTTCCTTAACCTGCTTACTGACAACATAAAACGGACGTCGGGGGAGATACTCTACAACGGCAGGGATATACTGGAGCTTGGAGCGGATTTCCGCCAGAGGGTGGGCTACACGCCGCAGCTTCAAGGCATTTTCGAGGACTTTACCGCGGGACAGTTCATGCGGTATATTGGCGCGCTCAAAGGAATGAAGCGGCGCAAGTGCGTGTCCCAGACCGTCGAACTGCTGGAGCTGGTGGGACTTGGCGGGTCGGCGCACAGAAAGCTTGGGTCGTTTTCGGGAGGTATGAGACAGCGTGTACTGCTGGCGGCGGCAATGCTGGACGACCCCGAAATACTTATTATGGACGAGCCCACCGCGGGTCTTGACCCGGAGGAAAGAATACGCCTGCGGAACCATATCGCGGAGATTTCCGCCGACAGAACGGTGATACTTGCGACCCATGTTGTGGACGATATTGAGTGTATCGCCGAGCGGGTCATACTGCTGAAAAAGGGACGGCTGCTAAGGTTCGCGCCTCCCGCGGAGCTTATGGACGAAATTATCGGCAAGGTGGGAGAATATTACGGAAGCCTTGAGGAAACGGCGCGTCTCAGGGAAACATACGGCAAGGGTCAGACCATGCGCCGCAGGGACGGCTTTGTGTTCCGCGCGGCGGAGGACGAGCTTCCCGAAAGCTTTGTCAGAGTGAACAATATAACTTTAGAGGACGTTTATCTTTACCATTCGGAGGGACGCGCATGAACGAGCTTTCAAGGATATTCGGCAGGAAAGCTGTTTTCCTGCTTGCAGTCGCGGTTATCCTGAACGCGGCGCTGTTTGCATTTTCCTGCAATACAGACCGCGACGTCACCCTTGTGGGAGAGGCTCTTGACGAGTACATAGCCGAGTATCTCGATTTTATAGCTTCCGCCGTATCGGAGGGAAAGGCGTTGTCCTCCATGGGGATATACGGAAGCGGCTTTGCCTCCGACAACATAAAGGTATCCGCCGAGGCTTACGGAAAGCTGTCGGGGATATCTCCCGAAGCGCAGGACAACCGCGGCATAGTAATGCTTTTGCAGTACCGCCTTTCCGACCTGTTCCTGCTTGCGTTTCCGATGCTCCTTTCCATAGCCTTTCTTGCGGAGCGGCGCAAGGGTCTTGTTTGGCTTGTCAGGAGCGCTACCAGAGGCAGGGGCGCGCTTTATCTGCGGCGGGTGGGTATCCTTGCCGCCGCCTCATTTGCGGGCACGCTGCTGTTTTACGGCGGGGACTATCTGGTCATGCTCGCCGTATGCGGTCCCGGTGGTTTGGGGAGAGCGATACAGTCCCTGCCCGAATATCAGATGTGCCCCTACGGCATATCCATCGGCGGCTGTATGCTTTTTTCTGCGCTGATAAGAGCGTCCGCCTGCTTTGTCTCGGCAATGGCGTTTTATCTGCTGATAAGTCTCCTCGGGACGGCTTCCGCATATACGGTTGCCGCACTGACAGCCGTTGCAGAAATATTACTGTATCTGTTGGTTATCCCCTCGTCCAGCCTGAACGGGTTAAAGTACGTCAATCTTTTCGCCGCCGTCAGGTGCGAGGATTATTTCCGTTACTGCCGAAACCTTAATATTTTCGGAAAAGCTGTTCCCGCAGTACAGTGCGCGGCGGTGTTTCTGCTGCTGGCGGCGATCTTGCTTACGGCGGCAGGGTATGTTATTCACGGAAAGCTCCACCCTGTCAGCGGAAATTTTCTTGAACGCTTTCAGGACAAGCTTGCTGCAGCCGCGGAAAAATTTGCGGTTGGCAGAAGTCTTTTCGGTTGGGAGAGCTTCAAGCTTCTTATAATGCAGGGCGGACTTTTTTTCATTGCGGCAGCCTTTGCGCTTACGCTTTCCGCGGAGCTGAAGTACGGATATATGTATCCCACAGACCCCTACGAGACCGAGTGGTACGAAAAATATTACGGAGAGATAACCGAGGAAAAACTGTCCAAAGCCGAAGCCGACAAGCTGTCTCTTGACAATTCTATAGACCGTCTGCAAAAGCGCATAGACGAAAGGATAGCGTCGGGAAACACCTATGACGAGTCATACGGCAGGCTTCTGAGTATGCTGAATGAAGCCATAAACCGCCGCAACGGGCTTGTGCCGATACTTGAGAATATCAGGGACGGAGTGGAGTACACAAACCGTACGGGCAACAGGATAATGCTGATAGTGCCGTACGCCTACGAGCTTTTGTTAAAATATGACAAAAAGACCGCCGAGCAGGCATGGCTGTACATACTTACCGCGGTGATCGCCTCTGTGTCGGGAGTGTTCGCCTACGACAGGCAGAACAATATGCAGGGCGCGATACGCTCCGCAAAGCGGGGACGTGGCGTATGCTCAGCCGCTAAGATAGGCTCGGTGCTGCTGATATGCATTTTCACCTGCCTGATGATACACGCCGTGCAGCTTGTCCTCATAGGCGAAATGCTTGGGTACAACGACCTGACCGCACCTGTACAGAGCCTTGAATTTATGCGGGACTTCGGCTTGTACGTGCCGATATACGGATATTTTATCATTGTCTTTTCGGCAAGAGCGGCAATAGCCTGCGCCGCGGGACTTGTTTGCTCCGCCGTGAGCAGATCGTGTCCCGATAACTGCTCCGCAATGGGAGCGTCAGCGTTTGTTATTTTTGCCGCGGCAGTGCTTTTGAGAATGTGATCGGGCGCATACTATCTGTCGAAATATCAGGCGGAGAAGCCGCTGACATCAGCTTAACAGGCTTTTGTCGGCGGCTTCGCTGTCTGAGTGGACCTTTGGCTTGTGCGCCTGTCTAAAATTTGCTGCTTCAAATTTATAATCATTGACCGCCGCATGATTATGTGGTATACTTTAAATAATACCATTAATAATGCAAAAAGGACAACAAACTATGAACAATACCAAAAAACTCGGACGTCCCAACGTTCACACAGAAAAGAGATCACTCAGATGAAGCGGCTTGTCATCGGCATGATAGCCCATGTGGATTCGGGCAAGACAACGCTTTCCGAGGCTATGCTCTACACCGCGGGGGAGATACGTCGTCTCGGCAGGGTAGACAAGGGCGACGCTTTCCTCGACACTCATTCAATCGAGCGCAGCCGCGGTATAACGGTTTTCTCCAAGCAGGCGGTAATGCGTTATGACGGCAACGTCTATACTCTTTTGGACACTCCCGGACACGCGGATTTTTCCGCGGAAACGGAGCGCGCCCTCCGCGTCCTTGATTACGCAGTCCTTGTCATAAGCGGCACTGACGGCGTTCAAAGCCACACCGAGACCCTTTGGAAGCTGCTCCGCCGATACGGTGTCCCCACGGTTATTTTTGTCAATAAAATGGATATTTCCGCCTATTCACCCTCGGTTCTTATGGGAGGATTGAAAAGCCGTCTGGATAACGGCTGCACCGATTTTTCCCCGATAGCGGCGGGACAAATCACCGACGATTTTTTCGAGGAGATAGCTCTGTCGGACGAACGGCTGATGAACATTTTTCTCGACACTGGAGAAGTCCCCCAAAGCGAAATACGCCGCGCGATAAGCGAGAGAAAGCTTTTTCCATGCTTTTTTGGCTCGGCTCTGAAGCTTGACGGCGTTGCCGAATTTTTGGCGGGACTTGATTTTTGCACCGAGGAAAAGTCCTACGGACAAGCTTTCGGCGCAAGGGTCTACAAGATAACCGAGGAGCAGGGCGTGCGGCTTACCCACATGAAGATCACGGGCGGAAGTCTAAAACCCCGCGATATGGTTGGGGACGAAAAGGTCACGCGGATAAGGGTCTATTCGGGAGCGAAGTACCAAGCCGCCGACGAAGCCGAGGCGGGTACGTTATGCGCTGTTGAGGGACTTTCCAAAACCCGCGCGGGGGACGGTCTGGGCTTTGAGGGCGCGGCGGAAGTACCCCTGCTGGAGCCTGTTATGACATACCGTCTTATTGTACCCGACGGTGCGGACGACCACGACGTCCTCACAAAAATGCGGAAGCTTGAAGAGGAGGACCCCCAGCTGCACGTGGTCTGGAACGAGCAGTCACGCGACATAAGCGTGCAGCTTATGGGCGAGATACAGCTTGAAATTTTAAAGACGGTCATTGCCCAGCGCTTCGGTCTGGACGCGGAATTTGACCGCGGCAGAATACTCTATAAGGAAACAATTGCCAAAACCGTGGAAGGCGCGGGACACTACGAGCCGCTGAGGCACTATGCCGAGGTACATCTGCTTCTCGAACCAACCGAGCGGGGGAGCGGTCTGACCTTTGACAGCGACTGCCGCACCGATGACCTCGACAAAAACTGGCAGCGGCTTATCCTCACACATCTTGAAGAGAAAAATCATATCGGCGTACTGACAGGCTCGCCGATAACGGATATGAAGATAACCCTTATCGGCGGACGTGCGCACCTAAAGCACACCGAGGGCGGCGATTTCCGTCAGGCGACCTATCGGGCGGTAAGGCAGGGACTTCGGTCTGCCGAAAGCGTTCTGCTTGAACCGTGGTACAGCTTTACCTTGGAGATACCCACGGAAACGGCGGGACGGGCAATGTCCGACCTGCAAAGAATGGGCGGAGATTTTTCCCCGCCCGAAGTCTCGCCAAGCAACGTGGAAAATTCCGTGATATCTGGCAGCGCGCCTGCGTCGGAAATGACGGACTATCAAAGTCAGGTGATAAGCTACACCAAGGGCAGGGGCAGGCTGAGCCTTGCGCTGAAAGGGTATTTTCCATGCCACAACGCGGAGGAGGTCATTGCCGCGTTTGGATACGACTGCGACGGCGACCTTGCCAACACCGCGGACAGCGTGTTCTGCTCCCACGGCGCGGGACATACCGTCAGCTGGGACGAAGCCCCCGCACATATGCATATCCCCTGCCGCGGAAGCCGTGAAAGTTCGGAAAGCTCCGAAGCGGGATTTTCCGATATCACACCCCGTCAGGTCTCGGACTACCGAGCAAGGCTTGCCGAGGACAAGGAGCTTATGGAGATTTTCGAGCGAACCTACGGCAAGATAAACCGCGACGAGCGGTATGCTCTCCACACGGAAAAAACGCCGAAAAGACCTCCCGCGGACAAGAAAGCCGCGCCAATTCCGCAAGGTCCCGAATATATTTTGGTGGACGGCTACAACATTATTTTCGCGTGGGACGAGCTTAAAAAGCTTGCGGAGGAAAGCCTTGACCTTGCGCGAAGCACGCTGATAAACCGTTTGTGCAACTATCAGGGGTTCAGGCGGTGCAATCTTATTCTGGTGTTCGACGCCTACAAGGTCAGGGGAGACCACCGGGAGGTCGAGCAGGTATGCGGTGTCAGCGTGGTCTACACCAAGGAGTCCGAGACGGCGGACACCTACATCGAAAAGGTGAGCCACGAGCTTAGCAAAAACCACCGCGTCCGTGTTGCCACGTCGGACGGCGCGGAGCAGATAATTATTCTGGGAAACGGCGCGTACCGGGTTTCCGCAGAGGAGTTCCGCCGCGAGATAGAAGCGGTGGAAAAGGCGATACGCGATATTATAGACAACTAAATTTTTACAGCGAAAGGAAATGATATCATGCTTGAAGCAGGAACAAAAGCCCCCGATTTTACACTTCCCGACAAGGAGGGAAACACCGTTTCCCTGTCGGATTTTTCGGGAAAAACAGTCATTCTTTATTTTTATCCGCGGGACAACACCCCGGGCTGCACAAGGCAGGCGCAGGGCTTTGCCGCCGACTATGAAGCTCTGAAAGCCGCGGGAGCGGAGGTCATCGGCATAAGCAAGGACAGCGCGGCGTCCCACAAAAAATTTGCGGAAAAATACGAACTGCCCTTTATCCTGCTTTCCGACACGGAGCTTGAAGCTATCAAGGCTTACGACGTCTGGCAGGAGAAAAAGCAGTACGGCAAGGTGAGCATGGGCGTTGTCCGTACCGCCTACATCATCGGCGCGGACGGCGTTATCGAAAAGGTCATGCCCAAGGTAAAGCCCGACACAAACGCGGCTCTGGTTCTGGAATATCTTAACAGCAAAGGAAAGTGACGGCGGTGTCAGACAGGACAATGAAGATCATTGCAAGGGTGAGAAGTCCCTATACGGAAAAGTTCGGGATACCCCGCCAGAGCGGTCTTGCCGACCTGCCTGCGGAGATTATTTTCGAGCCCGAATACCGCGTTCGTGAGGCTTTCCGCGGACTGGAGGGGTACTCCCACCTATGGCTGATATGGGAATTTTCCGAAGCGGTCAGAGAGGACTGGTCGCCCACGGTGCGTCCGCCGCGGCTTGGGGGAAATACCCGCATGGGCGTTTTTGCAACGCGGTCGCCGTTCCGTCCCAACCCGATAGGACTTTCCTCGGTGCGGCTGGAGCGGATAGATTATGACCGTCCCGATTCGCCAGTGCTTATAGTCAGCGGCGCGGACATTCTTGACGGCACTCCGATCTATGATATCAAGCCGTACCTTGCCTACACCGATTCCCACCCCGACGCGGAGGGCGGCTTCGCCTTGCAGCAGCGTGAGGGTACGTTGGAGGTGGACTTTCCCGCGGTGCTTCTGGAAAAAGTCCCCGAACGGCTTCGCGGGGGGTTGACCGAGGTTCTGGCGCAGGATCCCCGTCCCCAGTATCAGCATTCACCCGAAAGGGTCTATATGATGAGTTTTGCGGACTTTGATGTACACTTTACGGTGGACGGCGCGCTGCTGAAAGTCAGGGACGTTTTATTTCCCAAAAAGGATACAACGACCGTGAATGAAGCTTGCGGAATAACGATCGCGGACGGCGAACCCTACCTTGACCAAATCAAAACGCTGATAACCGAGTACGCTCAAAGTCTGAACCGAGACCTGTCCTTTCAGGGCTTTGATGAGGAGCTTTCCGACTTGGGCGCAAAGTATCTTACTCCAAACGGCAGACTTTTAGCCGCCCTAAAGGACGGTGAAGTTGTCGGCTGTGTTGCGTACCATAAACACAGCGGCACGCGGTGCGAGATGAAGCGTCTTTACGTCAGACCCGAATACCGCCGCTGTCATGCTGGCGGCAGACTGGTCGAAGAAATAGTCCGTACCGCCCGCAGTGACGGCTTTTCCGAAATGGTTCTGGACACTGTTAAACCCCTTGAAAGCGCGGTGCGGCTGTACAAAAAATACGGATTCGAGGAGACGGAGCCGTACTATGACAATCCCATGGAGGACGTTATCTATATGAAGCTGGATTTGCTGTAATTGCTTCGCGTATATTTTGCTTTTTTCCGCAGATACTATCCAAAACAGGAAAGGACTGTTAAAATATGTCTGTGGATTTTTACGAAAGCAAGACCCGAACCAACCTTATGCGCGCCTTTGCGGGAGAAAGCCAGGCGAGAAACCGCTATGAGTTTGCCGCGGAAAAGGCGAAGAAAATGGGGTGCTGGTTCATTTACAACATTTTTACATTTACTGCAAATCAGGAAAAAGCTCACGCGGAAATTTTCTATAACCATCTGAAGCCCGAAAACGGAGAGACGATAGTTATTGACAACGCGGGGTATCCCGTGGACAACTACGAAACCATCGAGGAGCTGCTCCGCGCCGCGCAGGGAAACGAGTACGACGAGTACGAAACGGTGTACCCCGAATTTGCAAAGATCGCAAAGGAGGAGGGTTTTCCCGATATCGCCTTTTCCTTTGAGAAGATCGCGGAGATCGAAAAGGCTCACGGAGACCGCTTCGGCTGCTTCGCGGAGCTTCTGGAGAACAGCAAAATGTTCACGGGAGACGAAAACACCGAATGGATATGCCTCAACTGCGGACATATCCAAAAGGGCAAAAACGCGCCTAAGCAGTGTCCCGTGTGCAAGAGCGCGCAGGGCTATTTCGTGCCGTACAAGTACTACAACTTCGTTGCGGAAAAATACGGCTTAGCCTCACTTTAAAAAATATGCCGAGGGAAAAAGGCTGAGCCTTTATGCTTGCCGCCGTCTATAGTGATGGCGGCAAATTATGTTTACGAGACGGGAAAAAGCTTCTGTATCGACATTGTACGAAATTTCAGTTTTTTCCCTCGGAATTTTTTGTATCATACTTTACACCCGCAAGGTCCGCGACTTTATTTCGGGGTGCTCGGCGGCGTACTGCTCTATCAGCGTGCAGAACACCTCGCCGTACCGCTCCGCTTTTTTTCTGCCTACGCCCGATACCGTGAGAAATTCCTGCTCGGTGACGGGAAGCTTCCTGCACATATCCTTTAACGCGGCGTCGGAGAAAATTATGTAGGCGGGGACTTTCTCCGCGGCGGCAAACTCGCTTCTCAGCTTCCGCAGTTCTCCGAACAGACCCATATTTACGCCGTAATCGGCAGCGGGTTTTTTCTCGACTGCGGGAGCTTCCTTTTCAAGCTTCATCTCCACCGACGTCCTGCCGCGTACTATCTCCGCGGATTTTGGCGTGGTCTTTACAACGGCGTACTCGTCCCCCTCCAGAGCCAGCCAGCCGTTTTCTATGAGGAAATCTATCATCTTCACAATACGCTTTTGCGTCATGTCTGACATTATCCCATAGGTGGAAAGCTTATCGAAGCCGAGACTTATAACACGCTCCCGCTTGCTGCCGTTAAGAATGTCTGCTATCATGCTGCGCCCGAAGCTTCGTCCCGAAGCGTTCACGCGGTACACACAGGACACAATCTTCTGCGCCTCGACGGTAATATCCATCGTTTCGAAGTTGGCGTTGCAGTTTGAGCAGTTCCCGCAGTAGGAGGGCGAACGCTCCCCGAAATACCGCAGGATAAACTCCCGCAGACAACCCGATGTGGTGCTGTAAAAGGTCATTTCTTTGAGACGCTGTAAATCCCGCTCTCTGACCTCGGCACGCATTTCCTCGGTCATTTCCGGATTGTCGTCACTGTTTTCGATGAGAAAACGGTTCGTGCGCACGTCCTGACCACTGTAGAGAAGTATGCACTCGGCAGGCTCGCCGTCACGACCCGCACGTCCCGCCTCCTGGTAGTAGCCCTCGATATTTTTCGGCATACCGTAGTGTACCACATAGGACACGTTGGACTTGTCAATGCCCATGCCGAAAGCGTTTGTGGCGACCATGACCGTCCTGCGGTCGCAGATAAAGTCCTCCTGATTTGCCTTCCGCTCCTCGTCGGAAAGTCCCGCATGGTATCTTGTCGCCGCCACACCTGCCGCGCAAAGCCTTTCGCAGACCTCCTCCACGTTCTTTCGGGTAAGGCAGTACACAATGCCTGTCCTATCGCCGTTTCGGCGGATAATTTTGGAAAGCTCCGAAAACTTGTCTGAGGGGCGCAGTACACCGAAGTACAGATTTTTCCTGTCAAAGCCTGTTGTGATAACGAACGGATCGTTCAGTCCCAGCATCTGGACGATATCGCCGCGGACTTCTCCCGTAGCAGTCGCGGTGAACGCGCTTACCACGGGACGGCGGGAAAGCGTGCTCACGTACTCGGCAATTTTCAGATAGCTTGGACGGAAATCCTGTCCCCACTGTGAAACGCAGTGTGCTTCATCAACGGTGAGCATGGATATTTCCAGCTCTGCCGAAAGGGACAAAAATTCCTCCGTAAGCAGACGTTCGGGGGCAACGTAGATTATCTTGTAGCGACCCTCCCGCGCCCTGCGGAAAACCTCGCAGTACTGGGGATAAGTCAGGGAACTGTTTATGTAGGCAGCCTTTACCCCTGCCGTCACCAGAGCCGCAACCTGATCCGCCATAAGGGAGATGAGGGGCGAGACCACGACGGTAACCCCGCTCATCGCCAGAGCGGGGACTTGGTAGCATATTGATTTTCCCGCGCCTGTGGGCATAACGCCCAGTACGTCCCTGCCCGCTAAAATATTGTCGATCAGCTCCTCCTGTCCGTTGCGGAAGCCTGTGTGACCGAAATATTCCCGCAGGATATCGTGTTTGTTCATTTGTGTACCCCCAAGCCGTTACTGCTGTTTCTCAAACATTTCCAGAGCGCGGCGTATAAATTCCGATTTTGATATACCCTCTTTTTTGCAGTAGTCGTCCACGCGCTGTTTTTCTTCGGGTTTTAAATTTGCGGAAAAACGTGCGTAGTGTTCTTTCTGATATTTTGTGTTGTATTTGCTTTTGTTGAATTTGGGCGGTCTTTCCATATACTTTTCGTCCAAAGTATTGTCCTCCTTGATTAATATTTTATAATAATTTTAGAAATCTTTTATTAATTGATATTCCATGCACATTGATATATAATTATAATCAACAAAACGCCTTGTAGGGAACGTGTCACCCGTCCCGCAAGATTGTCAAAAAAGTATAAATTTTGATTTTGCGTTGTTATCGTCGCTTTGCTGGGGAAAGTACGAGGGACAACCCTACCGGGGAGAGGGGGAGGCGCTCTCGGAGACTCTGGGGACGCTGAGCCGCCCTCACCCTCTCCCCTCACGGGTTTTCCCCCTCGTTCGGTTCCAAGCAAAGTAACGATTGCATCGCGAACGGAAAACGTCACTACCTAATGAAAGGAACAATGCAGCATGAACGAATTCATAAGAAAATTTTACGACTCCGATATGTGCGAAGCAAGGAAAGGCATCATTTTTTCCGACGAAGCAAAGTACGAAATAGCGTCGCGGGAAAGGCTGTATAAAAAGCTTACGGAAAATCTTGACAAAGACAACCTTGAACTGCTCGAAAAATATCTGGATACATACAGCATTGTCAGGGACGACGAGCTTTTCCACGCCTACATCAGCGGAATGCGCGACCTGATACGCTTCACAGCAGGAATTTTTATGTAGTAAAAATAATACAAATAGTAATAAACAATCTAAAATTTACAGGAATACCCCTGCAAATGTCCTTTCAGAGGACATTCCCCGCACTTGGGACTGCGCGCCGTACAAAATTCTCTGCCAAAAATGACAAGTCTGTGACAGAAATCGCTGCCCTCCTTGGGCGGAATTATTTTCAGCAAGTCCTGCTCCACCTTTTGTGGCTCCTTTTCCTTTGTGAGACCCAGCCGCCCGCATATCCTTATGCAGTGTGTGTCCGTAACAATGGCGGGAAGTCCGTGAACGTCCCCCATAATAAGGTTTGCAGTTTTGCGCCCGATTCCGGGGAGAGTGGTAAGCTCCTCGATGGTCTTGGGCATTTCGCCGCCGAAGTCGTACAAAAGCCTGCGGCACATTCCCACAATGCTTTTGGCTTTGGTCTTGTAGAGACCGCAGGGCTTGATTATCTCGGCGATGTCGTTCTCGTCCGCCTCCGCAAAGGCTTCGAGAGTGGGGTACTTCTCAAAAAGCGGCTTGGTGACAATGTTCACCCGCGCGTCGGTACACTGTGCGGAAAGCCGTCCTGCTATCATAAGCTCATAGGGCTTTTGGTAGGTCAGCGAGCATCTTGCGTCGGGATATATCTCTGCAAGTCCCGCTATTGCAAGAGCGGCGCGTTCTTTTTTGGTCATATGAAATTGTTCCTCTCTGTATTTATTTTTCGGCGTCGGTTTCGCCGTCCTCTGTTATCCGTCCGTTTGCCTCAAACCAGAACGTGCTTCCCACACCAAGCTCGGAGCGCACCCCGAACTTGAAATTGTGCCGTTTCAGTATCTGCTTCACAATTGAAAGTCCCAGACCCGTGCCTATGACCTCCCGCTTGTTTTTCTCGGCGCGGTAGTACCTGTCGAAAATCAGCGGCAGAAGCTCAGGCTCAATGCCCTTGCCCGTGTCGGTAATTTCAATGCGGGCGGTGGTGTCGTCCTTTATCAGCAGGGTTATATAGACGTTCTTGTTCTCACCCGTGTAGTTCACCGCATTGTTTATAAGGTTATAGAGAACTTGCTCGATTTTGATAACGTCCGCTTCTATCTCAAAATCGGTGTCGGCAGTCACAAAAAAGCTGTAGCCCTGCTGCTCCGACAGAAGCGTGTATCTGCCCATAATTTCGTGTATCTTTTTAGTAATGGAGAATTTGCTCATGTTCAGACCCTCCGAGCCGCTTTCCAGCTTGGACAGGTCAAGGATATCGTTTACCAGCGCGGCAAGACGGTCGCTTTCCTCGATGATGATATTGACGTGCTCGGAACGCTTTGCAGGGTTGTCCCCCGAAAGGTCGCGTATCATTTCCGCGTAGGCTTTGACCATTGTGAGCGGAGTTCTCAGGTCATGGGAGATATTGGCAATAAGGTCGCGGCGCAGGCTGTCCACCTTGGAAATTTCCGCGGCGGCATAGTTAAGGGTCTCGGCAAGGGTCTCGGTCTCGCTGTAGCCCCTGCCGTCAAACTCCGCGGAGTAATCGCCGTGTCCCAGCTTTTTCGCGGACTTTGTGATACGAACTATCGGCGTTTCGATAAGTCTCGCCAGAAAATAGGAGATACCCAGTCCCAGAACCAGAAGCATAATGCTTATCTGGAATATCTGACTATTAATAATGGTTTTGGTGGAATCAAGCGGCTCCAGCGAGGTGTTGAGAAAGATGTAGCCGCTGGGGTCGTCGCGGTCTCCCAGAACCATAACAAAAAGCATAGTATTGTTGTTGAACCGCGGGTTCTTGACCTCGGCATAGTAGATACCCGAGGAGCTTCCCACGGCTTTAGCCCTGTACTTGTGAAGTCCCGTCGAGTAAATGCCGTGGACAAGGCAGTTGTCCGCCATCATATCATAGGAATAAACGGTGTTGCCGTAAGCGTCCTGAATAAGAATGCACATATCGTTGTCGTAAGCGAGACGGTCAAGGCTGTCGGCGGTGAACTCGTCCTGACTCCAGCCGGTGAGGATATAGCTTGCGATATCGAAGATATTCCTTGTTTTCATGCGCTTGTAGGTGGACTCCAGCGATACTCCGAAGCTGAACCACATAAGTGCAACTATACTTATTATAAATATAGCAAAGTATATCCATACCGTATTGCGTATCGTCTTGAAATTCTTTTTCACATAGTTTCCTTTCCTGCCCTAAGTTTCCTGCCGTTGGCACGTACTTTTTTCGGAGGACTAAGCCTGAGCAGACGCTCCGCCGTCGAACTTATAGCCCATTCCGCGGAGGGTCACAATAAATTTGCGGTAATCCCCCAGCGAGCTTCGGAGCATTTTTATATGTGTATCCACCGTGCGGTCGTCTCCGTAGAAATCGTACCCCCATACTTCCTCCAGAAGCTTTTCGCGGGAAAGGGCGATACCCTTGTTCTTAACCAGATAGAACAGCAGGTCGTACTCCTTTGGCGTGAGCTGCGCGGGAGAGCCGTCGATAGTGACCTCCCTGCCGATAACGTTTATCTCCAGACCCTCAAAGCGTATCTTCTCGATCTTGTTTTCCTCGGCGGAAGCTCCTCTTTTCAGGACAGCTTTTATCCTTGCAAGCAGTTCCTTGGGAGAAAAAGGCTTTACCACATAGTCGTCTACACCTATCTCGAAGCCGAACAGCTTGTCGTACTCCTCGCCCCGCGCGGACAGCATTATCACGGGTATCTGCTTTGTCTTGCGAATTTCCTTGACCGCTGAATAACCGTCCAGTCTCGGCATCATAATATCCATAACGATCATGTCAAAGTCCTCCTTGCGGCACATCTCCACCGCCTCCATGCCGTTCTCGGCTTCGGCGGTCTCGTACCCCTCAAACTCGGCGTACTCCTTAACAACGTTGCGTATCATTTTTTCATCGTCTACTATTAAAATTTTAGGCATATTAGATCGTCCTTTCTTTTCGGGGCGGTTCGGACAGGTTACGCCTGCCGATATTATTTTCCTTATCCTGTCAAAATTCAGGCAAAAATTTCCGATATGCCGTATTATACAAACTCCCACCCGATTTTTGTGTATTTTGACAAGACATAAATTTCCGTTTTAGCTTCCGATACTTATTTTACCATTTAATTGTGTCGGATTTGTGAAAGTTTATCCGCTTTTCAGTGTTTATTTTTTATAAATATTGACAAAAATAAATTGGGAATGTATAATATATTTGTAAGGAATACTAAACCCTGATTTCGCGTTTCGACCTCGTCGGCTTCGAGTGCCAAAACCAAAGCGTCATCGGAGTCGCCGTATCCTAATCCCCAAATAAAAGTGCAGATTTTTTATACACTTTTTAATTGGTGATTAGTATCAGTCGTTTTTTAGTCATATATGTTTTCTCGTCATCAGGAGGGGTGATTGAAATGCGTAAATATTCAAAGCTGATCGTTATCGTTGCTTCATATGCCGCACTTACTCTCACGGCTTTAAATATAGCGCTGAGAATACCTGAACATATGGGTGTCATCATGGGTTGCTTTACAGCGGCGGCGGCGGTGTCGCTTGCCATACTTGCGTTCTGTCTCATCAATTTTGAGCGCGAGCGTGCCCGCAAGGAAAAGGAAAATATTTCCCGCATCATGCAGAGCATCAACGCTATGGCTATCCTCTGGGACGCGGACTTCAGATATATAGAGGTAAACAGCTGTCTGACAAACTCTATCGGCTATACCTCTCAGGATCTTTCCGATATAAAAACGCTTAAAAAAGTCCTCCCGGCGGACGCTTTCGCTCCAAGCTTACAGGCTGTGGTAAACAACCGCGATGAGGAGTTCTACGTTACCGCAAAGGGCGGAGCAAAGGTCTGCACTATCTGGAACACCTCCATAGTCAGCGTTTCCTCCGACCGTAAGCGCACACGCTACCTTATGCTCTCTATCGGTCTTGACCTTTCCGAGTCCATAAGAATGAAAGAGGATCTTATCAAGTACTCCAAGGAGCTTGCCGAGTCCGAGAACCGCTACACGCTTTCAATGGAGCTTTCCGAGATAGGTCTGCTTCTTAAAGCGGCGGGAAGCACAAGCTATTACGTTTCCGAGCAGCTCAGAAATATGTTGGGAATAAATTCCGAGTATGTTTCCGACGGCGTTCTCAGAGCAAGGTTCCACCCCGCGGACGTTATGACCTTCGATACGCTGGGCGATGCGATGATAAACTGTTCCATACAGGACGAGGAAACGACCCGCACCGTTCACTGCACCGAATTCCGTATGCTGTCGGCTGACAATACCTACCACTGGTATCAGTTCCGCTACAAGATAAATCCCGCTCCCACAAAGCTTCTTGCCGATATAGGCGGCGCTATCCTCGATATTACAAAGAATAAGGAAAAAGACAGCCTTATCGAGAAAATGGCGTACATCGACGATGTTACGCAGATCTACAACAGAAACAAATTCATGCAGATCGGTCAGGAGACCTTCGAGTGCTCCCGCGATTCCGATCTGACCTACTGGGTAATCGTTCTGGATATCGACAACTTCCATATCATTAACGATACCTGCGGCTACACAAACGGAAACAAGCTGCTGAACGAGTTCGGCAAGGCTGTTCAGGACGCTCTCACAACGGGCGGCTTCGGCGCAAGGATCGGCGGCGATAACTTTGCGCTGCTTGTCCGCGACAACGGCGACGAGGAGCTTCCCGTAAATATCATACGCAATATCCAAGAGAAATTCAAGATCATCTGCGCGGATAAATTCTCCTCGCAGGGCATGACCTGTTCGGCTGGCTACTGCAAGATGTCCGACGGCGGAGAGGATTTTGCAAAGGTACTCGACCACGCGGAGTTCTCCCTCAGTATGTCCGACGGAACCAAAAACGATATTGTCCGCTACGACAACGCGGTACATGACAAGATCGTCAGAAGCGCGGCTATCGAAAACGAGCTTGTTTCGGCTATCGAAAACCACGAGCTGGTACTGTACTATCAGCCCAAAATACACCTTGGCAACGGCACGCTTATCGGCATGGAGGCTCTTATCCGCTGGGTAAAGCCCGACGGAACCGTTGTTCCTCCCGCTGATTTCATTTCCGTTGCGGAAAGCTCGATGCTTATAACAAAGATAAGCGAATTCGTTCTCCACGAGGCTTGCCGCCAGAACAAGGCATGGCAGGATATGGGTCTGCCGCCCGTTACGGTATCCATTAACCTTACCGCGGTGGACTTCTACCAGACCGATGTAAAGGAATCCATTATGAAAGCGCTGGAGGCTACAGGTCTCGATCCTCAGTGGCTTGACGTGGAGCTTACCGAGTCGCTGGCTCTGAAAGATATCGACCACGCCATCCAGCAGATGCAGGAAATAAGAGACCTTGGCGTAAAGCTTTCTATGGACGATTTCGGTACTGGTTATTCGTCCCTCAGCTATATTCAGGTTCTGCCTATCACGCTCCTGAAGCTCGACCGCTCATTTATAATGTATCTTGAAGAGGACGAGATCTCCCGCGAGATAGTTTCAGCGGTAATCAGAATTGCAAAGACCAAGAAGATAGAGACTATCGCAGAGGGCATTGAGACCATTGGTCAGGCGGATATCCTCAAGGAAGCGGGCTGCGACCACGCTCAGGGATATTTCTACGGCAAGCCTATGCCCAAGGATAAGTTCGAGGAGTTCATGAAGATGAAAGCCCGCGAGGCGGCGAACGTAAACGCATAAAAATCAACTTAACAAATATAGGGTACGGGAATACTGTACCCTATATTTTGGATTTTAAACAGCGGAGGGAATGACAACCATGAACGTCAATGCTCCCGACAAAAAGAAGAAGATCCTTAGAGCCGCGTGCATTGCTGCGGTGGTGATCCTGCTGGTGTTTTTAGGATACCCTCTTGTGATACACGCGGTCAATTACCCTGCGATAATAAAGGAGAAAAACAGTGTCGTCAAAAAGATAAAGTCATTCGGAGGCGAGGTTTATTCCTCAAAGATCATTCTTTCGACCGAAATGGCATACGAAGACGGCTACAGGATACTGTACAGCACCGAATACGTTATCATTTTCAAAAGCGAAAAATCTATCGATGAGATTAACGAAATACTGCGGTGGCAGCTTACGTGTCCTCTGGAAGAAGCAGGTCAGTGGGGCTTCGGCGAGGAGCAGATAAAATCGGCAAAGCTTCCCGATGATAAAGAGGGATATTACGCGGCGTATTGTCCTTACAGAACGACGATCAGTGAAACTGCGGGAACAAAGCTCCACACATATATTTATGCGGACGCGGAAAACCGCAGGGATATTAACGAAGAATTGGAGTTCTATAAATAAATTCAAGGAGGAATAGTCATTATGGCAAAAAGAAGAATCGGTATCCTTACAAGCGGAGGTGACTGTCCCGGTCTGAACGCGACTATCAGAGGCGTTGCAAAGGCGTGCTTCGAGCGTATGGGCGAGGACAATGTGGAGATCGTCGGTATCCAGAACGGTTACTACGGTCTGATAAATAATATTGCCAAGGAAATGAAGCCCTCGGACTTTTCGGGTATCCTCACTCAGGGCGGTACTATTCTGGGTACAAAGCGTCAGCCGTTCAAGATGATGTCCGTTATCGGCGAGGATAATGTGGACAAGGTAAAGGCTATGAAGGACACCTACAAAAAGCAGAAGCTTGACTGTCTGCTCACTCTGGGCGGAAACGGCACTCACAAGACCGCAAATCTGCTCTCCGAGGAGGGTCTGAACGTAATCGGTCTGCCGAAAACAATTGACAACGATATTTACGGTACTGATGTAACTTTCGGCTTCCACACAGCAGTTGATATCGCAACCGACGTTATCGACCGTCTGCACACCACGGCGGCGTCCCACAGCCGTATTCTTATGGTTGAGATCATGGGCAACAAGGCGGGCTGGCTTACTCTTTATGCGGGTATTGCGGGCGGAGCGGATATTATCATAATTCCAGAAATTCCTTACGATCCTAAAAAGGTAATCGACGCTCTCAATAAGAGAAGCGCGGCGGGAAAAACGTTCTCCATTGTAGCCGTTGCGGAGGGCGCGTTCGATACCGAGGAAGCTAAGATGAAAAAGAAAGAACGTGCAAAGGCGCGTCAGGAGGCGGGAATAGTTACCGCAACAAACCGTCTTGCGGCGCAGATACAGCAGGGCACGGGAATTGATACGAGAGTGTGCGTTCCCGGACATATGCTCCGCGGAGGAAGTCCCTCGGCTTACGACAGAGTTCTGGCGACAAAGTTCGGTGTAAGAGCTGCCAAGCTTATCGAGCAGGAGAAATACGGATATTCGGTTGCTATGGTCAAGAGCCTCATCACGGAAAATCCGCTGTCCGAGGTGGCAGGCAAGACAAAGTTTGTTACCGAGGAGCATCAGCTTGTGGGTACCGCACGTCATCTGGGTATTTCTTTTGGTGATTGATAAAATAAATATGCCGCAGATTTTAAAAGTCTGCGGCTTTTCATTTTTTATTGAGGTAAATTTTGATATCCATATTTTTTATTGAAATATGTTGATTATTTCACAAAAATATGGTATAATTATCAGTATATTTATTTTGTTTGAAAGGACTGTCTGAAATGAAGAAAGAACTGCCAAAGCTTTACGAGCCAAAGGAAGTTGAGGATAAAATATATAAATTCTGGATGGACAACGAATGCTTCAAGGCGACCCGCGATCCACAGAAAAAGCCATACACTATTGTTATACCCCCGCCAAACATCACGGGACAGCTCCACATGGGTCACGCCCTTGACGAGACCTTGCAGGATATTCTTATCCGCTGGAAGCGTATGTGCGGTTACTCCGCATTGTGGCTTCCCGGTACAGACCACGCCGCCCTTGCTACAGAGGTAAAAATCGTTGACGCAATGGCGAAAGAGGGTCTTACCAAAGAAAGTCTCGGACGTGAAAAATTTATGGAACGTGCATGGGCTTGGAAAAAGCAGTACGGCGGCAGAATTGTTGAACAGCTTAAAAAGTTAGGTTCTTCCTGCGACTGGTCGAGAGAACGTTTCACCATGGACGAGGGCTGCTCAAAGGCGGTCAAGGACGTATTTATAAAGTACTACGAAAAGGGACTTATCTACCGCGGCGAGCGTATGATAAACTGGTGTCCCAGCTGCGAGACTGCGCTGTCCGACGCCGAGGTTATTTTTGAGGAGCAGGCGGGTCACTTCTGGCATATCCGCTATCCGTTCAAGGACGGCAGCGGCTACGTTGAGCTTGCAACAACACGTCCCGAAACGCTTCTTGGCGATACTGCCGTTGCGGTAAATCCCAACGACGACCGTTACAAGGACATTATCGGCAAGACCCTTGTCCTGCCTTTGGTTGGACGTGAAATTCCCGTTGTTGCGGACGATTACGTTGAAACAGATTTCGGTACAGGCGTTGTAAAGATTACTCCCGCTCACGACCCCAACGACTTTGAGGTGGGCAAGCGTCATAATCTGGAAGTTATCAACGTTATGAC